>NZ_CP022549.1 GCF_002776575.1 Sphingorhabdus sp. YGSMI21
CTGGCGGACGCTCTTTCCCTTCTACAATGAATAGCGCTGAAAGCGTCAGTCTGCCGTTCTCGATATTGTCGAGGATAAGGATGGGGCCGATTAGAGAAGGACGTGCAGCGGTCATGGTATGTTGCCCGGAATGTGATGCTCCATATCTATACGTCTTCAAGCGTGGAATGATCCTTCGGTCCGGGCCGCTGCTGGGTCCTCGACTTGGATTGATGTATGGGTGATCCCGAAATCCTTGTGCAGCGCCACCCGGGCGGTGGCGAGTAGGTGTGCGTGCCCTACCGCCCATCCCCGTTTCTCTTGTCAGTCGAACAGTTCGTGCAGCCAAGACTTCCGTCGAGAGCCGTGCTTACCATGGCCGCCATGGTGTCCGCCGCCGGACTTGCTGTTACGATAACCGCGATCATCGTCGTCGAAACGCGGGCCAAGTGTGCTTGGCGGTGGGGATGTCATTTCACCGATGCTTCGTTCTATGATCTTGTCGAGTTCGCCACGATCCAGCCAAACGCCCCGGCATTTGGGGCAGAAGTCGATCTCAATCCCCTGTCGGTCGGACATGCTCAGAGCGATGTCGCAAACCGGACAGCGCGTGGTTCCCCTTCTTTCCGAATTTCTTCCCGGGTCCCGGCCCGGTTCTTTCGTATTAACTATCATAGTTGTTTTCCTTTCGTTCAGGCGAGGCTGTTCGGACTGTCAGATTTCGCTATCAAAAACGGCAGCTTCTGGGTACTGATGGTCCACTCTTTTTTCTATTTGTCGCACAACTCTTATCACATTATAGCTCACTTACTCTAGGCACAAGGACGGCGGAAAATAGCCTACGCGTCGCATATGTGACCACATCAATTATATTTACGACAGCCTCATGTTGCCTTTCCAGTTATGCGATATCCGATGTCTTATCCCTAAAACGTCATCAGAATGCTTTGCGCGATTGCCATCGGACGCCTCGCATTACTCATGTGCTTTGTTTTTACACTCGACCATTCTTTTTCGGGCCCAGACAGACGCCGGAAGTTGGTCTGCGAACTCGAAATTGATATTGCGCCACCGGTGCGCTCAAAGGACGATAAGTCGTTCCTTGGATTTCCGGTCGATCGTTAAACTAGGCCACCACACATTGAATCGCAACCAGATACGTATTGAGGCGAGTTGCACAGAGGCGGGATATTGGCGAACGCGCCTTTGG
The DNA here is from genome assembly GCF_002776575.1 of Sphingorhabdus sp. YGSMI21. GTDB lineage: Bacteria > Pseudomonadota > Alphaproteobacteria > Sphingomonadales > Sphingomonadaceae > Parasphingorhabdus. The sequence goes on from NZ_CP022549.1 coordinate 1,190, forward strand.
CGGCGATAGCATCGCGCAGATTGTCGGCATCATAGGCACGATCCACCACTAGTTTACTGTCAGGACCGAGGCTGTCCAGCATCTCGAACGAACTTTGGGCATCATAGGCTTGCCCTGCACTTAGGCGGAGCTGACTGGCATGCCATTGGCATCGACTATAGCATGGATTTTGGTGGTCAGCCCGCGACGCGAACGACCCATGCAATCGGATCGTCCATCCTTTTTTTTGGCGTTGCCGCCACACTGATGCACACGAATGGATGAACTGTCGATCATCTGGATATCACCATCAATGGTTCAATCACGCTCCACTCAAAATCCGATAAATCAAAACGGACTATTACCTGGTCTCCCTTCTAACGAAGACTGAATCAGGTATTACAGAATTTGGGAATCCCCTTTATGGGTATGTGACCTAGGGTGTTTAGTCCCAGGATTTGATGGTCTAATATTCAGCCATCGATGGAAGTACGCGCTATGGGACATATTCTACACGGAAGCGCTAAAGCATCAGCCCAAAAACAGTGGCCAAGTGGAATCCGCGCACCTCAGTGCATGATCTCCCCACCGACCCCAAAGGATACCAAGTCCACCCCCCTGACCATCGAAGAAGAGACTATCATCGTTGCCTTCCATCGGCACACACTGCTGCCGCTGGACGACCGCCTCTGCGCATTGCAGGCAACGATCCCGCTCCGGATACGTTCGTCGCTGCATCGCTGTTTGCAGCGCCACGGGATTAGCCGATTGCCCGAAGTGACTGGGACAAGAAGCCGAGAAGGAAGTTCAAGACCTATCCCATCGGCTACTGCCATATCTACAACTGCCTTTTGGAGGCAGGTTTGTGCCGGTGTGGTCTCTCGGAAGCGGAATAGTGTGTTTTGAAGAGGTTGCTTCCGATTGAGGCCCAGGACCGGGGACGCGGGCGGCGTCCCGAAGGGAGCCGCAAGATCATCAACGGGATATTTTGGCGACTTCGCTGCGGCACGCCGTGGCGCGCCGTTCCGCCCAGATACGGCAACGGGAACACGATCTATCGGCGCTTCAGGCCATAGAGCGAATCGAGTTATGGGAGGCAACATCGGTGATATTGGGCGTGATCATGGCCGACAGCAGCCACCACAGCATCAATAGCCCCACGGTTCGCGCCCATGTCTCGGCAGCGCGGGAAAGGGGGCTCATCGAAGAGCCCTTGGCCGCACGGGACGAGTTCACCAGTCAGCTTCACTGTCTGCCTGATGGACGGAGACTGTCGCTCGCCTTCCACCCTACCGTCGGCCATCAACGCCGTCATTCGCGGTCGCTCCAATCGCCGCGTGAAGATTGAGCGCTTCTTCGGACGGCTGAAAATCAATCGCGCCATCGGCATATGATCTAACCAACTCGCGGAGGCCTTCCTATCCATGGTCTATGTCGCAAAAGCGTGATACTGGCTCAAATTTGTCCGCGCGCCCTAAGATCAGCGAAAACTACAAAATCTGGATGACCAATTTCTCGTCCGTATGAATATTTTTAAGACTTCCACTGATTACGAGTTTGTCTCACCCGCATCGGCATCAGCCTTGGCAATTTCTGAACTGCGTTTTTTGAGACGGTCGATTAGGCCGCTAATCGTTCCGCCCTGCACGATGACCGAGAATAACACGACGACATAAGTTACCGACAAGATCACAGTGCGCTCAGGGCCTTCCGGCAACGATAGCGCAAGCGCTATGGAAATCCCGCCGCGCAGTCCTCCCCAGACTAAGGTTGGCAATGCCATGCTGCTAAGAGCCTGGAATGGATGCAGTGCAAATAACGGCAGCCCCACGCCTGCAATGCGCGCGCCTATGACAAGCGGAATGGTGACGATGCCGGCAAGTATAAGAACGAGTGTCGGGGCGATCGCAATGACTTCAAGGCCAATAAGAAAAAATAGTACCGCATTCAAAAGCTCATCAATCAGAGCCCAGAATTTGAGCAGATAATCGCGCGTCGTATCGCTCATCGCCAGTTTAACCCCTGCATTACCGATCAGGAGGCCTGCAACGGCCATGGCAACTGGTCCGCTGACATGCAAAAATTGTGCAAGGCTGTAACCGCCCATAACGACCGCAAGCGATATCATTACTTCGACATTATATTCATCAATAGCACGCATCGCTCGAAAACCAAGCCAGCCAACGATGCCCCCTAGAACCGCTCCGCCGCCAGCTTCTTTCATAAAATCAAGAGCGGCATTCCCGGCTGAGAACTCCGATGTACCCAACGCCGCAGTCAACAAGATACCGAACACAACGACGCCTACACCGTCGTTGAACAGGCTTTCTCCAGCGACAGTCGCTTGTAACGTTGGCGGCACGGCGGCGCGTTTAAGTACGCCGATAACCGCTACCGGGTCGGTTGGACTAATCAGCGCGCCAAACACCAGGCACCATAAATAGCTGGTCTGGATACCAAAGATTCCTGCGATAAAGTAAAATCCGCTTCCAACTATAAAGGTCGATATGCCAACGCCTAACGTACTGAGTAACATGATCGGCCAGCGCCCACGCTTCATATCGGCCCAGTCGACGTGCAGCGCGCCCGCAAACAATAGGAAGGATAGCATCCCGTCCATCAATGTGTCTTGAAAATTGATGTCGGCCAGAAAACCCAAGACGTTTTCAGCCATTAGGCTGTTGGGCAGTATCCAATCAATGCCGATCACCGCTAGTGACGCTACCGCTCCCATGATCGTCAAACCAATTGAAGATGGTAGTTTCAAATAACGGTGATTAAAATAACCTAAAATAGCCGCCAGCGTGACTAGGATCGCAGCGGCGTCAAACGGTTGAAGATTAGCGGCTACCATGGTATAGTCCTGACGTGTAGAAAGTGAGCAAGTACCATGTAACGCAGCTAAATTTCAATTGAGGCCTTTCCGGTTGCTGATGAAGCATTCTCATCTGTTGACACCATTCTTTGGATAAAGTTCTGACATGATGCGAAAATTCTAATGCTAATATAATTGGCTATCACGCACAATTCCGGTTTGGAAGTTAATTCCGAGCAGATTGAAATATACCGTAAAATGTTTTTTGACTCACAGCTGTATGTGACCACTTCTTTCTATTTCCAAAGAAAATCCATGACAGATAACCATCTGGAGAAGTGAAATTGCCGCTAAAGAACAATATACTCATAGAAATTGTAACATCGGGTGACTGGCGAGACCTTCTCTACATGCTATTATAGCCATTCTCGAAGCGTTTCATAGGGCGTGTCTTCAGGTTGAAGGGATGCTCCGTGCAATCTCAGCAAGATCGTGCGCGAGGTTAGGCAGTGTCGAGCGGTCCACATCAAGGACAGCGCCGATGAACCCCAAGGCCCGCGCCCGGCGCGGTTCTTCATAATCTGCGCCGCTGGTTTCTAAAACCACGGGAATTTCAGTATTACCCCGCTGCAAGGAGAGCAACCAGGGCGGACGTACCGGGCCGTCAGGGGTGATGTAGTCAAACACGGGTTTTGTGACGGTAAGTCCAATGCCTTGCCGCGCTAGCGTGTGACGCGCGGTGATCAGAGCTTCGACGACAAACCGGTCGAAATCATGATCTACCGGAATGAAGCGGTGGCCGTTGTGGACAGGCTGTCCCCATGCGCGAAGCGCACCGTAACCGCGCGCATCGGGATCCTCGCCGATAGCAACCAGGGTCAGGTCGGGCCCACTGATTGGTTTGTTCCGCGTGCCTGGGTGGCGAAGGCGGGTTGCGAGATCGATGGTGCCATCTGTGGTTTCGATGCTGTGCTCGTGGACCTTGCGTGCAAAGACCAGCAGATAGGCCTGCGGTTCATGGCCTTTGGGCCAGCTTTTAGCGAGTTCGCGTAGCACTGCGAATATGCGCAGCGATTCCCAATCGCGCAGATGGGTAAAGAGGACGCGGCTCAGCGGTATGCCGGGTGCAACCTCCAGGCGCTCGGCGAGCTGACGCACTGCGGCAAATTCGCTCGAAATATCGCGTTTGTCCTGTTCATTTGCTTCAATGACCGTGCGCCCGCTCAGCTCGAGCAGGCGCCACAGCAGCTTTGCGAGACGCGGAGCGCCGTGGCTTGCTGCATCCCGCGGCTCCGGCTTCTCTTCGGGATGCTGCGCCAGCGAAAGCGCGGGTGGACGCAACACGGAAAAATAGCCTTCAGGCTGGTTGCGCGCGGGACGTTTCTGGCTGGTAATGGTGGTGAAAGTCTGTTCCCGGAAAAACGGACATTTAATGGCATGCTCAGGCCTGCTTCGCGCTGTCAGACGCCTGAGATAATAGGTGTCAGCCCCGGTGAGCAAAGCGGGCGAGAGCATCGGAGTGGCAAGTTCGCCCCGACAGGCGCAGGCGATCCATTGCCCGTTTTTACGGGCATGGCGCACAAGCATCAGCGCTGCTTCTTCATCCCGGTGATCGCCGCGCCCGGTATACCAGATGCGCAATGTGTCACTAAGGGCCGGTGCGATCGGCTCTTTGCCTTTTGCATTTTTCGCGCCTTTGGGGACCAACCACATGGCCTTGCTTAAGCTGCTGGCAGCTTGACATCAATCTTTGTTATGGTGGTCCAGTCCAGCTCCTTCCAGCGGGAAATCCGGTAGCGTGTTCCCGCCGCTGGATTGAGGAAGATCGTCCGGCGTCCCTGGCGGGAAACGAGGAAACGCCGCCCCTCGCTTCCATCGGCAAATTTGATCGTTTGGGCAAAGACAATCATGTCGCCGTCCTTGGGTGGGGGCCGATTCTTTCGGGTTGCGGTCGCACGGCAGCGGGCGCGCCACTGCAGGGCGTATTCGCTGGTCGTGGGGCCGAGCATGTCAAGAATCCTTGCGGGGCATTCGGATTCGTTCGGTCCCATGGTTTCGCTCATATCCTTGTAACCGAAAATCATCCCGTCGCTGGCGCGTGTATTATATTTGACCAGACAAACCAGCGCGAAGACGGTGGTCTGGCCAGTTTCCTGGTTATATTGGCGGCACGCGGCATACCAGGTGCGCATCTTGATCATTGCAGAGGCCAGTATTTCGCTCTTGCCCGCGTCGTTCTCGAATGTGAATTGATCCTCAAGATAGGCTTGTGGCGTTTCGTGGGATCCCAGTGAATTCATGAATAACCATCCCATTGTTGTTCTCCTTGTTATGTTGTCATCACGGTAAAATTGACAGGGGGCTGATGTTCACGCTATGTCCACAATCGATAAGGAATTTGATATGAACAAAGCACCAAATTGGTTGCAAAATATTGATGTAGACCTTGGTCTAATCGAGATGCGCGATTGCTGCGACGAACATTGGACATTTCGCGCGCTTGCCGGTGCTTCGGTTGGGGTTGACCCGGAGGATGCATTGTCGGCCGCATCCGAGCTTTCGCGCACAGTCAATGTTTTGATGGCAGGACAAACTGACGCCAAGACCGCACTGGCGGCCATTCTTGGCGGCCGCGGCAATGATTATCAGCGGTGCCTGTGGTATATACTGGCAGGCCGGGACCCGCTTGGCACGTCTGTTGACCTGGGCCGTCTGGTCGAACTACTCGCAGCACGCGCACAACTGGCCTGCGAGGGAGCGGTTTTTGGCAGCGGCGTGGTGATTGCCGATGATCCTTATGTGACCGCCGATGTTGATGGTCCTTTGGGTGTGTTTTCGCGCGACTTTACGCTTGGGGCGCAATGGGCTCCGTTTGCTCAGGCCCGCTAGCGACAATAACCAGCGGCGGTACGGCGAACGCGGCACGGGCAAAATGATCAGCAATCGCACGAAATGAACCGAGGGTGCGGGCCAGCTGTTCGCCGATCAGGATCTGATCGTCCTCGCTGACGTCATATTCATCAACGGCATCATCCCCCTCTCGGGTTTCGGCTGCGCCGCGATAAACGGTACGAAAGCACCCCCATACACCAGCGCACTGACCGGTCCATCGGGTGTAGGCGAGTTTGTGGGTGCGGCAGAAGGCTTCCAGTTCAGTGAACGTGCCCCAGCTGACTTCATGCGCGCAAAGCAATAATGGTTCGCCGCTCACAAGTTCCTTTAGCTCAAATTTTGGGCCGTCAAATTCGGTAGAGAGGCCTTCATCACTGATGGCGGTGAGAAGCCGGGGAAGATCGGCGGCGGCTAGCTTTCCTCCGATGGTAATTGAAGCTGAACAGCGGTCGGCCATGATAACGTCCTTTCGTTGATTGAGCGCGCGACCAATCCGTTGCGGGAAGCGGCTATGATGAATTTGAAATAGCGCTTATGCGCTGGGTTTATTGGCTTTTACGTCCGCCAATATCTGCAAATCATGCTGACTGATGTCGATAAGATAATCAACGGCTGCCACAATAACCAAAACCGAATATGCACCGGTATTGTTGCAATGGGAAACTTTGCAACGATGAAGATCGCGAACGGGAATTGGCACTCCAATGGCCTCGCAGCTTCGCTTTTTGTAGGTTGTAACTCTCATATATCTAACTCCTAGAGCTTTGCATCAATCTCGATCAGCAAGGATCCTTGCGATGACGCGCTGGGTTCCGGTGTTAGCGGGTTCCGCGATAAAGGGTCGTTCCGGTTTGCCGGTTGCGGAAACCTGCATGTCCTGGTTGGTCGCTTCGGCAACGCGGGTGGCGACGCGGTAGGCATTCTCGAGCGTGGCAACGTGACCCGCAGTGCGCTGGTCAGCTGACACCAGAGGTCTCCGCGAGCGCGGTGAGATCATTACTGAGCATCTGGGCAAGCGTCTGTTGGGAAATGGTGTCCCCCGTGATGACGAAATAGCCTCCGCCGAAACCATCGGCGCGGGCCTTATCGCAGGTATCGGCATAAACGAACCCGAGCGGCAACTTTTCAGGGTATAGGCATTGGAGGCATTGTCCGAGCGCCGAGAGATTCGGCGCGCCATCGCTATCAAAAATGGTGAGAGTGCTGCTGGTCTCATTGAAAATGCACTCAATGCCGAAAATCAAGTCGTCCATAATCTCGCAGAAGTTTTGCTCTGCGCTCTGGCTGTCGGTGTTGAATGCCTTTTCGATTTCCGGTGTCAGCAAGGGTCCATTACCATCTTCGATCGATGCCGCGCTGGCAATGACGGAAACAAACTGTTCCGCTTCTTCGCGCGTGACAGCGAGCTTGAACGAAATATGGGTGAAATAATTGGCCATGATGGTCTTCCTAACATGTCATAACTGTGGATTTTGGTCGGGACGGGCTGCAGGCCGCAACAAGCTGCGGTTCGCGTCCAACGATCCGGCAGGGGCCTTCCTGGGCAAAGCCCAAGATGAAGTTGACCGCTTCGTCTGCTTTGGATGCGGCGGTCAAAATGGCGGTTTTGTCCGACTTGAGGACCTTGAGCCAGTGCGCGAGGTAGGATGCATGATTGTCGAGTTGCGCTTCAGGTAGCCCGAGTGTTGCCCCAAGAATTGCGGCAGCAATATCTGCAATAAGTTCTTCCATGGCATAGGCTGCATCGCCGAAGCGCTTGCCAAAAGTGCGGTCAAGCCGCCGTTTTGCGCCTGTCCAATGGGCTGTCTCATGCGCTCGCACCGCAAAATAAGCTTCAAAGTTGGGAAACTGGTCGATGGCCGGCAAAACGATCTCATCGCGGGCGCGATTATAATAGGCCTGATTGCCATTGTGACGGACCGCGGCAGGGATTTTGGCGAATATCGCCTCTAGCCGGGGCCGGTGGATGGATTCGGGTATCTTTTGAGGCGGTTTTGGTATCGGGTAAAAATGAGCAGGAAGCCCGTCAATCTGCTCAGCATTGAAGACCGCATATTGACGAAGCAAGCGCCGCGTTTGTCCTTCATCGCCGCTACCGCCTGCATTATCATCGATGCTCTCCTTATCTGCCGTACCGTCCTTGGTGACCAGTGTCTTGTAGAAGACCGCCTGCGATGATTTCTCGCCCTTGCGAACCTGTCCCTTGAGGATGATCGCCTGCCGGTAGGTCATCCAGTAGGGCGAAATATAACCGCGTTCTTCCGCCGCCATCCAGAGGATCAATGTGTTAATCCCGCGATAGGCTGAGCCGCAATGGCGTAGCGGGCGCGAGATCGGTTGCCCGGTCCAGGGTTTGACCCAGGGTTTTGTTCCCGCTTCCAGTTTTGCTATAATAGTTGCGGTAATCGTGGCTGAGATGTCGGTTTTCATGGGTAGTGTCCTTTTAGCGCGCGCGCAATTGCCCCGCTGCCGAATGACAACGGGGCAATGCTTGCAGATTTGTGGTTTGGTGTTCAGGCAGCCTTTTCAGGCGTTCTGGCTGGTGGTCGCAGCGTCGCTATTGCTATCCTCTTCGCCCTCGGACCCGCTTTCTGCGTCTTCGCCAGCGGGGTGGTTATTTTTCTCTCCCGCTGCTCCTCCTTCGGATTCCTCGTCGTGTGGCGCATCCTCGCCGTCAGCCCCGGTTTCCTCGACCTGGTTGGGATCGAAGCGCATCGCTGCCGGTAGCCATGCAATCCCCGCTTCGCGAATTTCCGGCTCGGTGATCGCGCTGCCGTCGCAGAGCTTTTCGCAGGCATCGGCCATTTCAGCGACTTTGGAGCTGGCATATTTTGCAGCCAGTACCGGTCCTCCAATGGCATCGAGCGCACGCTGCATCCCGGCTTTTCGGACACGGGCGAAGTAACCGCCCGCGCTTGGCCGCCACCATGCCGCAACATCGATGTCGAGGAGTTGACCCAGATGATCGTGAAATGGGTTGCTATGCTGCAGACCCTTGCCGCCAAGCGAGGCTTCCATGCTGCTAGCCATGCAGACGGCAAGCCAGGTTGCGCGGGTTTCTTCCTCGAGCGCACGAAAGGCCTCGAAACGCTCGGCTGCCGTGGAATGCTCCGCCCATGTTGTATCAAGCTGGTTGCGAATTTCACCAAGCGCTGCGCCTGCAAGGCTGTCAGGCAGATTGCCGCGCACATTCGGATCGTTTCGCCGTGCCACCTCCAGGGAACATCCATGCTCGGAATATTTTCCGACCGCCCGGTCGGCCAGCGTGAAGATTGCCAGGTCAAGCGCGATGGCGGGATTGCTGGCGACGTGGAGTGCCAGAATATCGCGCCGGGCGATCGAGAGTTCATCAGCCAGCACGCCGGAGAGACCCTGAACTTTGGCCGCAACCTTTTTGGGATCCTTGTGACCATCGCCATCGCCCAATTTGCGGGCTTGCGGGACTTCCCAGTAATTGGTCTCGACGCGCGGCTTACCGTCTTCGCCGATCACCATAAACTGGGTCAGAGAAGCTTTGCGCTCCTCATCAATGAGCACTTCAGTATCGCGCAGTTCTTCTTCTTCCCGCTCGAGCTTGGCGACCCGCTCGTTAATTGCATCGAGCTCCTCGTCATCCATTTCGGTAGATTCGAAGAGCTGCTCTATCTGGGCATGCTCGGCTTCGATTTCGGCGATACGCGCCTCGGCTGCCTCACTCAGTGGTTCGCGGTCAAGCCGTGCCTGCATGAGTTCCTCGCGGTCCGTCCAGGTCGAGCCTTTGGCGAGCAAGGGAACAACCGTGCCGATGCCGCTTTTCTCGGCATGGATGGCTGCGGCCTCCTGCAACAACGTACTGGCAAGGTCGACAGCAAGATCACCATCGAGCCATTCAGCAGCTTCGACTTCGGTGAACAGGTCCCGTGCGACGCGCCCACCTGCCTTTATATAGGCGTCTTCACCAACGAGGAGAGCAACAGGATGTGATGCTGGAATTGATGCGCCGAGAATACGCTTGCGAATCTCGTGAGCATTGTTCTCCAGCCAGCTGCCCTTCACTTCTTCAAACACTGCAAGCTGCTTTGCCTGATCAGCCGTTGCGGCGTAGGCCTTGGCTACTTCCATCGTCATTTCGCCAACGGCGAGAATGTCGAAAATGGGTTCGGCAAGTGTAGCAAGCCGAAGTCTGCCTTCGACAAAGCGGCGCGTTTGGCCGAAGCGTTTGGCAACCGCATCAATGTCACCTTCGGTACCGAGGAAATGCAGAAAAGCCTGACATTCGTCGGTTGGTGTCATTTTCTCCCGGAGAAAATTCTCGGCGAGACTGGTTTCGGCTATGCCTTCGGCGCTCTCGTCACTGACCATCACTGGAATACCGTGATTTTTGGCAATCTTGCCAGACGCTGCGAGTATGTTGAGCGCGCGCAACCGTCGACCGCCGGCAAAAATGTCGTAAAAGCCCTTTTTCTTGGCTGTGCCGCCGATCAGGTTCTGCAGCACCCCTTTGGCTTCGATATTGGCAACGAGCCAATCCAGATTGGTTTCGGCACCGCTTTTGCGCACATTATGCAGCGAGAGCCTGAGCTTGTTGAGTGGAATGATTTGAATGGTCATAGCGAAGTTCTCCGGAGCCAGATGACATTATTGCCATCCTTCAGGCCCACCATTCTCCTTCCCCCTCCCCTCCTGCCCGTGCGGGCGCGCAAGCGCCGCTGGCTATTGGGTGGCCCGCTCGGGTCACGGTCTCGATTTAATGGATTGGCGTTGATGTGCCGGGATTGGGGGCCTTGCCGCGATAGAAACCGGCCTATCGGTTGCACAACCTGTTCAGCTATAAAAAGATAGCGGTGCGGCTCAGGCGACCTTGGTTCGTTCTGTCTGACTTTCCGCGCAAATCGCCTCGAGGATGGTTACGGCTTGGGTATCCGGCATGAAAAGCCGTGTTTTATAGGCGATAATCTCGGTGAAGCAGCCCCTCGACTTGTACCAGCCAAGACGCGCGGCATGAGCGCCGATAATTTCGAGGCGCTGCGCTCCTGCTACCCGGGAGGTTTTGAGCGTTAACTCGTCGAGACCATTGACCGGAACACGGGCACCGCTGCGGGCGCTTTCAATCATTGCATTGGGAGTAAGTTTGGGTGCTTCCAGGCCGAGACCCTGGCATAACGCGCCCAAATCACCTGCATCAACCACGCGGCCGAGAATTGAACGTCCGTCGGCAGCGGCTATCCGCACAACTGAAAGCATCTTTGAGGGAATCTTGCGCCAGACGGGCAGCAACAATCCAGTGGCGATGAACAAAGTGTCATTTTCGAGTGTATCACGCGCTTCATCGGCTTCAACCGTCCAGAGCTTTGCAAATTCGGTATCGTGAATTTTGCGCCAGTTGCTTTCGGCCAGGGCCTGGTCGTCTATATGATCGATACGTGAAGGACGGATGAGCTTGAAACGCCGGACGGTGGTTCCATCGTCGAGCAGCGAATCGCGCTGGCTGACCATCAGCGCAACCTTGCCCGATTTATCGTTCTTCATCGGCTCGGCGCTTTGATCCCAGCTGCGCCGAAAATCTATATCATCGTTGCTGCGAACAAATCGTTTGCGGGTGATCGCAAGCTCGGCAAGGTTTGTTGTCGCTCCGCAGCGGTCAGTCCGTAGCAGACGCTCGGAAACAATTTCGAGGGTTTGGACAGCGATGGTTTCAACCCCGAGATCGAGCGTTCCCGCTTCGCGCGCCTTTGCTACACGCTGTTCGACCAGCCCGAGAAATTCATCGAAGACGCCGTTTTGCATGGCGATCGGCAGCGCGAGGATGCGGTTGAGCCAGCGCTGGATAGGCGGCAAGTCCATACGCAGTTCACCGCCCTCGCCTTCGAGCTCAAGGCCGGTTCGCTTCTGGAAATCCTGGAATGATGCGCTTTTGAGTTTGCCGGAATGCAGCAGTCGGAACCAGGCATTGAGGGCGGACACGGCGTAGTCGCTTTCCAGATTGTCAGCCGGGTCAAACAGATTTTGGCCGCCAGTCTGACGCTGCCCCCGGGTGAGAGCGCCGAGGCTATCGAGCCGCCGAGCAATGGTTGAGATAAAGCGCCGCTCGCCACGGCAATCGGTGGTGACGGGCCGGAAAAGCGGGGAGCTGGCCTGATGGGTGCGGTGGGTGCGTCCAAGCCCCTGGATAGCCGCATCGGCGCGCCAACCCGGTTCAAGAAGGAAGTGGACGCGGCGGCGCTGGTTAGGCACATCAAGACTGGCATGATAGCTGCGCCCCGTGCCGCCGGCATCGGAGAAGATCAATATCTGCTTGCGGTCTTCCATGAAAGCATCGGTTTCCGCCGCATTACTGCGCGCCGAACGGCGCTGAACGAGTTGGCGTCCATCACTTGCAGTGGAAAGCCTGCGGCTTCTCCCTGTGATTTCGGCCACCTTGTCCTCGCCAAAGCGGGTGATGATGGCGTCAAGCGCGGAAGAGATTGGCGGCATGGCTCCAAGCTGTTCAAGGCATGCATCACGCCTGGCGATTGCATCGGCACAGTGGACCGGATTGCCATGCTCGTCCTGCATCGGTTGCGAACGCATTTCGCCTTCCAGATCGATATAGGTCTGCATTTGGCGGGTCGGGAATGCGCGGGTGAGATAGTCGAAGAGATACTCCCTCGGGCTGAGATCAATATCAAGCTCGTCTGTGCCGTTTTCGTCATGGTCTGCCAGTCGTCGGTCCAGCATTGCCTCGCCAGTGGAGACAAGCTGGATAATGATGGCCATTTCGTCGGCGATATGGGTCTCAATAGCAGGAAACAGGCTCGGTAGTTTCAAACTCATAAGGAGCTGCTGGAAAAACCGCTGTTTAACGCTTTCAAAACGGGACCGGGCTGCGCCCTTGGCTCCTGCGTTGAGTGTGTCGCCCGAGACCGCATCTATTACTCCGCTTTCCTCAAGCGCAGCTTCCATATTCTGGTGGATGATAGACCAGGCTTCGGCATAGCGGTCGTAGGTTTCGATCTGCTCGGCGGAAAGAATATGTTCAAGCATTTCATATTCAACACCGGCGAAGCTTAGCGCGCGGGCGGCATAGAGGCCCATTGATTTGAGATCGCGCGCGACCACTTCCATTGCAGCTATTCCGCCTGCGGCAATTTCCTCGATAAACAGATCGCGAGTGGGAAAGGCTGTATTTGGTCCCCATAGGCCAAGGCGCACGGCATAGGCGAGATTGTTGACGTTCGACGCGCCGGTGGCCGAAGCGTAAAGAACGCGTGCAGCAGGCAATTTGTCCTGCAGGGTCACACCGGCAATGCCCTGTTCAGAACCCTTGGTCTTGCCGCGAGCCGTCTCCCCGCCTGCAACGCCGCCCATGGCGTGCGCCTCGTCGAAAGCGATGACCCCTTCAAAATCGGGGCCGGCCCAATCGAGTATCTGTGTCAGGCGGCTGCTATCTTCGCGCTGAGATTGCAACGTGGCATAGGGGACGAACAGCACGCCCTCGCTCATTGCAACATTTGTACCCAGTGGCCAATTTTTGAGGGGCTGGATATCGGCGGCGATCCCGCCAACGGCCGTCCAGTCGCGGCGCGCATCTTCAAGCAGGGTCGCGTTCTTCGAAACCCATATATGGCGGCGGTAGCCCTTGAGCCAATTATCGAGAATAGTGGCAGCGATCTGTCGCCCCTTCCCTGCCCCCGTGCCGTCACCAAGAAAATATCCCTTGCGGATACGCTGTTCGATCACCTCTCCCTTGTTCTCGTCGTCAATATTGCCGGTCAGCCAGTCGGCGTGGGCCTGACCTGCATAAGCGACCGTTTCGAGCTGTGCGACCGATAAAAGCCGGTCTTTGACGATGCGGGTGGGAAGCATAGGCCGGTAATGGGGTTTTGGCGGCGCCACCGAGCCCATGGCAAGACTTTCGACCAGGGCTGTAGGATGTTCGCCGGCCTGCTCGAAGATCATCCGTGCCGGACGGTATGGAAGATAGTCACCAACTTGTTCGCCTAGCGCAGCAGGTTCCGCGAGTGCGGTATAAACAACAGGTGTGATGGCGTCTTCAACTGGCCTGTGAGCCGGAATGGGTTGCACCGGCTCTGCAGGGCGGACGAAGCCGCCGAACAATGATTTGGTTGGCGATCGGGTTTTGTTTGGTGGCGTGATCTCGCGGCGCGGCAGCGGCTTTGGCTGGGCAGTTAGCTCAGCCAAGGCCGCAATGTGAATATTATGAGCCATTGGCAGATCCGGTAGCTTATCCAGCACAAGCAAGGTCGTCGCTATATTCGTCCCGTGCTTGGCAAAGCACCCTTCGCCCAACGTAAAGCGTTCTACAATCGAGGCACCCGTGATCATTTTGGCGAGACTAGCGGCGTTGCGGCCTGGACGGTCGATCCAGCTCGGCAGAATGGCGACAAGTCTTCCCCCGGTAGACAGCACTTTTAGGGCCGAATGAAGGTGTCTGAGCGCAGTGAAATGATCTTCATAACCATCGGCGTTGCTCGAGAAGGGCGGATTCATGAGGACGATGGTGGGCGCCCTTCCCTGCCAGCGTGCGGCGATTTCGGCTCCATCGCAATTGGTTATGGCGGCGCCAGGATAAAGGCCGGTGAGCAGCGCGCGCCGGCAGGTATCCAGTTCATTGAGCCTGAGTGTAGCACCGAGCCGCAATGCTTCGGTGGCAAGCAAACCAGTGCCCGCGCTAGGTTCTAGAACAAAATCATCGGGGGTTAATGCGGCGCGCACCTGTGCAAACAGGGCGAGCGGTGCAGGGGTCGAAAATTGCTGCCGTCTCACTTGCAACTCGCTGCGAACGGTGTGCGTTGGGAGATCAGGGTAGGTCGCTATCAGACTAGGAAGCTGCTGGCTTGCGGCCTTCTCGTCCCGTTGAATATGGGCAACGATGGCGCATTCGAGCATTTCGAAGGCGTCGCGGATGGTGAATTGCACCATGCTGGTGCCAGTTGCTGCGGCAAGATGCTTGATCAGCATGTCTCGCGTAAGCGGCTTGTCAAGCTTGGAGGACAGGTTCACTCCGGCAGAGAGCAGGATGGACGCTTTAGGGTGGGAAATACTATATGGGTCAATCGGCATGGAAACCTCCGGTGTATCGACCAAAATTGATCACCCTCCCCTTCCCCCTCCCCTCCTGCCCGCGCGCAACCAACGGGCGCGCTGCCGTCGAGCTGCAAAATGGTTCAAATTATGAGGAAAATAGAAGATGGACTGAATATTGGTGCCATAAATTGCTCGTGCCGCATTCAAATCATCGCTTATGTCCCGGCAGAGGGCGGTGGGGATTGGTTTATGCTATGGTCGAGAGGCAAGCTTTCCCGCCTCGCATCGTTGTCCTAGCAGCTTGTATTCCATAAAGTATCACTCGCTGCTAGCTTCGGTAAAGCTGATCATCCCATGATATTGGCTTTGCGCGTTCATAAGTGATTGCTTTGCTGGCATCATGGGCAAGATTTATCAGAATGTTCGTTTCAAATCGCGCGGGTATAGAGGGTACAAACAGAATAGCCGAGCGTCTTTCACGGACCCATTTGTCTCCAAATTCCTGACAAATGCGTTGCGATTTACCGTCCCACCCAGGGTGTGCAGCGGTCTGGAATTTTTCATAGCAAATGCCCTTGGGAATGATGATGGTTATAAAATGAAGATCTGGCGGCATCACAGCGTTGGCAAGTACAAGTTTTTCCAGAATCTGTGTTGAATAATGCTCCGAGCAATAGACGATGGGGCTGCTCCACTTGTTCCATCTGCCGGGATAAAACCGCGCCCCTTCATCACCGTAGAGAGGATGTTTGCCGTTCAGAGCGCCAATCCTGTAGGCAGTTAAAATTTGGTCGGTATGCTGCGCGCTCACACGCCGCCGCCATAAGCGGCCCGGCCCAATATGTTGATCACTGAGTCCGCTCCCGGTCCGGTTGCGAGAACTATCTCCAAGGGTATTCTGTTGCCGAGCATAATATGCGGTTTCATCAGAAATGTTCGCGCCTTTTCGATGTCACCGTAAATCTCCAAGGCAAATCTCATCACCTTGGCAACTCTGGCAAGCTTGTTGCCCTCCTCGCTGGTCAATATCTTCTTTGCCGACTTTTTCCGCCGTGCGAGCGTCGGTTTGGGCAGGAAGCGGTATTTAAGGCTAATATTTCCAGGCGCTACAATGGCTACAAGATGATCGATAGCCTCCACTGGCAGACCTTCCTCGATATGAAGCGCGAGGCTGAGCAGGTCTTCCCCATCGGATGACACACCCAGGAGTTGATTCATGCTGTAATCTTGAGAATCCATGAAAGTACCTTTGTCTCAAGTGAGACTAAAGTAGATATCAGATGGTTTGCAAGTGAATTGTCCTGATCGCTCACTGGCCTGAATATTAAGGCTGGCACAAATCTAAGCGAAAGTTCGTAAAGGTGCGTCTATGGTCTTCTCCTGTGAATCATAAACCTATAGAAATATCATTATATGTTAGAGGGTTATAATAAGGTTATGAGGTTAAACGCAGATTCAATCGCTGCCTTGTGCGGAAACAGGCGAGTCGCAGAATTTTGCCGTTCCCAGAGTGTCGGCTATCCGTTCCCTTTGTGTCGAAGGATTGTTCCTGAAAGGTCGATGGATCGTTCCTGAAAGGTCGAACCTCGTTCCTATTGTGTCGAAACAATGGCTGGGAGCTGAAATTAATCGAACGCATTGAATCACTTTGGGGCTTGCATGCAGGAAAGTGCTTCAAATCGGCCGTCTATTGGTTATTATGGAAAATCTGAGTAAGCCGATCTCGACACAACGGGAACGGCACTCGATATTAGTCTGGAATTTGGCTAGTATTGAACGCGATTTTAGCGCCGGATTTCGTGACCATGCTTCTTGTTGTGTCGGCGGACAAAGCCGATAAAAGCCCTTTGCCAGTCTACGGGCGTCCGATCTTCGCTGCCATTGACCCAGGTTTCAAAATCAGCGTGTAGCCGATAAAGATCCCAGCCAGGACATTCACTGCGCAGCAGCTCGATGGTTTCATCGGTCATATAGCCGCGTGTTGCAGCTGTACTCAGTCCGGTTAAAGTTCGCTTGATCATTGTGCGCGCGTCAATAACTGGTTCGTCCAAAGCGCCCGTTTTTGTCACATGATTGTCTGACTTTGGAGCAGCAGCTGCTGGCTTGGTGCGAACTGGGTTTTCTGGAGAAGCGGCTTTGGGCGTTTCGCTCCCCTGCCCTGCTGACGCCAGTTTGACCGGTTCGTGGTCACCTTGTTTGCGCATCCGCAGTTTTGGTTCGCCGCGTTCGACATCTTCGATTATGAGATCATATCCGGGCAACCCATTTTTCTCGGCAAGCTTCAATATTTCAAATTTGAACCGGCGATACTGGCCTTCTGCGCCGGATTTTTCAAACAGTGTGGGCATCGATATTGCAAATCCAAGATCCCCCGCCCCGCCCGCATGTTTGCGTGCAACTTTGTAAAGCCAGCGCTCGCGCCCGCCGGATATATCGAAATAGGCCCGGTCGATCGATAATACGCCGCCCTTCATCAACACGCCTTCCCAGAACCAGTTTGAGAGTTCCAAGGTCATGCCGCGCGAGCGTTCGGTCTTTTCATCGACGAGCTGCGTCCAGCCATCCAGCCAGCTGAATGTCGCCTCACGGCGGTTCTCCGCGCGGATATTTGTCTTAACTGTTGTGGAGACAAGGCGGTCCAGCCCCTGCCCCAGCAATTCATAAGCTCGGCCCGTGGTTGGCCTGCCAATCGCACGCAGCAGATCATATGGCATGATATGCAAGGTCCGAGGAATATCATTTTGTCCGCGCCGCGCCATATCGGCAAGAACGCTCGCGCAATAGATGAGGATATCGGCATCCCAGATCGTCGCCATGCCGTAATCTGGATTGGCAGATACATGGACCCATAGTTTACCATCGGGCGATTTATAGTCGATCGGCTTCATGCGTCTGGTTTTGGCAAGCGAGAAAAATGGTCGCTCCATCATCTCGCGCTGATCGCGAAAATTGAGATCGGCGATATAGGGGAGGAACAGGTCGAACTGTTCTCCCACCGCTCTCCGGCCTCTGACGCCTTTCGTGCGAGCCATCAGAAACTTTCTTCGAGGAAAGTTTTTCTGGACCGCGAATCCAGTGGCGAAAAATACTTTCTTCGAGGAAAGTTTTTACGGTCCGCCAGAAAAGGGAAGGGCAGGGCGAGTTTCATTCTACCTCTGTCTTATACTCATGGCTTGCGAGCGCTTCGCGAAAAAGCGCGACCATCTCGTCTTCGTCTGCGCCCGATGCGGCATGAACCTTGATTGTCAGTCCTTGGCGGCTCGCTGTGGTGACGGAGAGGGCAGGGCGATTGTGCCGTGAAATGCCCTCATAAAGCTTCGGGCGTTGCTTGTCAGCTTCACCCGCAGCCATAAGCCGTGTGAGAACAACCGTTCCGCCAAGTGGGGGCTGACCGTCCTGAGCGCGCTGACCGTTTTCCTCGGTGACACGTTGAGCGGCTCCAATGATGGATTTATGACGCCTTTCATCGGCGAGCGCCTGTGAAAGCTTATAGGCCGGATTAAGTGTTAGCGCGCTCAAGTTGGCGAAAGCAGCAAGAACTATATCCGGCAATGTTGCCACTTTGAGCATCTTTGACAGCCAGCCTTCCGATAGTTTTAGCCGCTCGGCCATGCGCCGCTGTTTACCGTCATAATGCTGCTCGAGCGCAGAAGCATAATTGCGTGCGCGCTCAATCTCGCTTACATCCTTGCGGGCGCGGTTCTCAATATCGGCAAGCCGAAAGGCGGCCTCGTCGTCAAGATCGGCCACCTGCGCCAGAAAGGTCATGTCAGGATAGCTGTTTGTTCGCAACCAGCTGATCGCAAAATGTCGCCTGGTTCCGGCAATCACTTCATAGTCATAGACCGCATCATCGTTTACGCGCCGGACAATGGCCGGAACTTTTTGACCGCCCTCTGCGATGATAGTGTCAATCAGGTCGCGCACATTCTCTTCATTCAGGCGCTCCTGAATTCTGGCATTACCCTTCCATATGCGCACGCGGGTGGGATCAAGACGGAGCTGCGTAACCTGACGGACATCGCCGGAGGCAACACGGGCCAATGCAGACTCGCGGCCCAAAAGCGCCATGCCGCCGCCTCTCGCTAGCCGTCCGCTGGTTTCTGCAGGGGTCGCAGAAGGCTCTATGCTGGCCGCTTCATCTGCGCTTACCGGTTGGTCGTCCGCGAGCAAATCGGCTAAATAGTCCTTTTGTTTGCCTCCCGCCATCATATCTCTCCCAAAGAAAATGAGAACATAACACGAACATAGATGCTTGAAGGGCCTGTTTTAGGTTGCATTTACCACCTCCGCCGCACTCGCGGGACTTGTTACACCCCAATTGCGCCGGACAAGTTGTTCCACTTGCCCCAGAGCCTGGTCAAGATTGGCACGGCAGCGTTTGTGGGTGCGCGGCGTGCCGATAGGGCGCTCCAATTCGTACACGGTCATCATTCTGAGCGCCGCATGGCTAATTTCTGCACTTTCCAATATTGGTACAGGTAACAAGGCAGGGCCGAAGCTCTGCTCCATAATCTGCTGCACCATTGCGTGACTTGGATCATTGGAATCAAATTTGGAGCAGATCAGGCGCACGAAATCATAGGAAACGTCAATTCCTGCTTGCCGTATCTGCTCCGTGACCTGTTCCATCATCGAGAGAAACTGTACGGTTGAACAAAAATCGGGTGTGGTTGCGGCCAGGGGAATTAGTAACGCATTGGCCGCCTGCATAACCGCAAGACTAATAGTGCCGAGGGCAGGGGGGGGATCGAGCAATACAATGTCATATTGCTGGGCTAGGTCGAGCAAACCGCTCTTCAGTTTGCGGAAACGCGCTGCCAACACTGATCCGCCATCTGCGCCCGATGCAGCAAGCTCATACTCAACATCAAAAAGCTCCAGATTTGAAGGGATGAGGTCAACATTGGGCCATGGTGTGCGTTGGACAGCATAGAGCAAGTCGGTTTGTGTCGGCTCTATGGAGAGATAAGGGTAAAGCGTTTGTTCGCGGGTGATATTGAAATGAGGATTGAAACCGAATAAGGTCGTGGTGGTTGCCTGACTATCGCAATCGACCACCAATACGCGATAGCCCAATACTCCGAAATAATGCGCCAGATGCGTAGTAACTGTCGATTTTCCGACGCCGCCCTTGAAATTTTGAACCGCAATAATAGCCGGCTGATCCAACGGTGCGCGGGCAGGAGAGGCATCAAGTACTTGCCGCATATTGAGAAGGTCTTCTATACTATATCCGGGCCTGCGGCCGTTTTTAGTAGGCGGGGGAGGGGGCAGACGCCCGTCAGTCTCAGCCATGCGGATACGGTTAGTTGAACAGCCAAGCAATTGGGCGGCTTCCGCGATGCCGTAGCGAACTGCTAGGCCCTTGCGCGCTTCCGGCAGGAATGCTTTCTTTCGCAGACGCTCAATCATTCTCTCGCCGGCCTCGGCCATTTCCGCGATTCGGTTCACTTCTGAATTCATTTGGTGTTGCGCCCGCTTAATTGAATGACTTTGCCCACATAATATAGAATTAAGCTTCAGTCGAGCGGATTCTCGGTTAGTGCGTAACAATAATACCGCAAAATAAATCACAGATCTGGGTGAAATGGCGTGTCGATAAGAATTTTGCTGGAATGACGACAATGATTTGATTGTTTGGGGCCGGGAGTTTCGAATGACGAGACCGCCTCTGTTAAGTCGCAATGTGCGAAATTCCGCACCACCAATAAAAGCAGTCAGCCAGGTATTGGAGTTTGGGATTGGAGCCGAGGGGGAGGCCCTTTCATCTTTGCGATTGCAAAATCTTCTTTCGGGCAAAAATAATTAGATGCCTGCAATGGGTCGTTCAAGCTGGCGTTTCTCTGTTTCACGGTCGTTTTTGGCGATCATCTCACTCAGTCGCTCGGCCAGAACGATAGCGCCCGGTCGGCTGATGCTCGTGCGGATACTTTCAGAACGTGCTTTGCTCAAAAAACTTGGTAGGACGTCAATAAGATCTGCAATAATTTCCACATCAAGGTCAAAATATTGCTCCCATTGGCCAAAACGGCCAACGGCAAGTAATGCACGCATGGGGTCAATGCCAAGGGCATCAAAAATCAGGTAAAGTGCGGCATTGTCGATTTGTCTCTGCTCACTGAGCAAACGGCTTATTTTGGATTTACTGATACCTGTTCGTTTGACGAGATCGGAACTCTTTATGTTCCCGCGAGCCATGACCTCGATGATCAGCGGGAGAAATTTTTGTGGTGTGATACGGATTTTGGGCTGTGGCCGTGAAAGTTCTTCCTGCTCTTCCAGATATTGCCGGTCTTCACGGTAGTCCATCTATGCGACCCTCTTAAAGATTTAATACACGGTAAATTTACTGTACTCAAATGTTCAAGCGTTATCTCATTGGAAATTACCAGGATCGGATCAATCCAGCGCCTCATTGCTAGACGCTCAGCGTCAGCAAATCCGTTCATGTCGTGCGTCATACGGGGTGATTGGCCCGAAGATTTTCCTTATTCTATAGAATCGGTTTGTCAAAACCTTGGAGTGATTCGCATGATCAAGTTGCCGTTTTGACAAATAACATTGCAAATGTGCCAACTTTTGTTGCCAAAATGGAGATCATAGTCGCTACGGCGGCAAAAACAGATGCCAAAATTGGGAATATTGTTGCCAATTTGACAACGATTATTGATTCGCATGGGAAAAAATGAATTTTTGAGCGCTTAAGCTGGTTGGTTTACTTTAATGGTATGGTGAACCAATCGATCAATCGTCATCCCTTGATCGGCGTTAATCTCGACGTCGTTAAGAAGGATGATCCTATGAAAATGAATATTGCGTCTCAATGTGGACCAATTCCCTTGGCCTCTATTGTCAAGGCGGTGGCGGTGACAGCGGTGGTTGCGGTTGCCGGATCAGGAGTGGCAATTGCGGGGGCGGATGCGACTTTTAATACAGCTCTGACCTCGTTCACTGGTTTCCTCGAGGGGTCCGGCGGTAAAATCATTACCGTGCTCAGTCTGGCAGGCGGTATTGTCGGCTTGGCCTCGGGCCGCTTCAGCTTGGGGCAGGTCGCCATTCCGGTCGGTGTCGGGGTGGGCGCAGGAACCGGTGTTCCCATCGTTACGGCAGCGGTCACGGCGACCATCTGACCGATTTGTGGACGCTCGCTTGCGAGTGTTCGCTTCCTCGAAGGTGGCGGGGCGATATGGCTGATAAATACGCTATTCCAGCACGGCTCGACGATCCGGAACTGATCGGGTTTTGGACACTCGATGAATTCATCGCGATGGTCTTACCGTTCATCTGGGGCGTCCTGACACAGCACATTCTTATCGGGATCATTCTCGGCTTCGGATGTTGGTGGGGCCTACGCAAAGCAAAAGCAGGCCGCGCTGCGTCATGGCTGCTCCATTTGGCCTATTGGTATTTGCCGGGAGGCTTTGTTGGCCTGCGCGCAACGCCACCTTCTTTTCTCAGACTCATGGCGGGGTAGCTCAGATGGATCTTGCGTTTTCACATACACAATCGCAGCGCGTGCTCAAACAGCGCAATATGCTGCTGGTGGCTTGTCTTGTGCTGGCGGCTTTGGCTGCAATTCTAGGAATAGCGGCAGGATCGCGGGATCGCGAGGTTGTTCTTCAACCGGTCCTGCGCACACCGCTTACTCTTTCAAGTTCTGGGGTTAGCCGGGAATATCTTGAAGCGGTGACACGCGATGCGGCTGTTTTGACTCTTAACCGAACACCGCAGAGTCTCGACTACTGGATGAATGCAATTCTCGAGATGGTTCATCCCAGCGCATATGGTGAGGTGAAGGCCGATCTTCTCAAAATCATGGAGGATCAGCGCGGTTCTTCCATAGCGCAATTCTTCACGATGGAATCATTGAAGGTCGATACAGAAGGTCTCTCTTCAGAAGTGAGCGGTGTCCTTCACACCATGGTTGGACGTCAGGAAGTCTCGGCAGTCCAAAAAACATTTCACTATGGCTGGGTTTACAATGGCCTCAGCCTCAAGCTCGTCCAGTTCGGCATGGTCGAGAAGGTCGAACCTAAAAAGGCGGTGTCATCATGAATACGGTATTTTGGTGCTGCGGGATCGCCTGCGGCTCAATTCTAGCGTCTCGCATCCATAGCATATCAACTCGGTCTTTAGGGCTAGGGCTTATTGGAGCCTCGTCAATCGCATTATCAAGTCCAGCTTTGGCGGATCAGACGTTAATGGCGTCGGACAATGCGCGGGTAGATTGTATCGCGTCTTCGCGCGATCTTACGCGCATCAGTTTGGTGGGTGATGAAATTGCCAGCGTGTCCAAGCTCCAGACTGGCAACCCCAATGAGGATTTCTCGGTCGTCAATGAGCCCGTACGCGGCGATATTTATGTGTCTGTACCGGAAGGCTTTTCGCCGAAGGTTTTGTCGTTCTTTGCAACGTCAAAGAAGGGCTATGTTTACAAATTTGCCTGTCGTCTGTCCGGGGAGGAAGCGCAGCAGGTTTTCGTTGCCAATCCCGCGATTGCTGGCGAACAAACTGGTGATTCCAGGATTGTCGCTGCGGCTGATCCTCAAGAGCAAGCCGTCAAGTTAGTCCAGGCGATGTACACAAGCAGCATCCCTGAAGGCTACAGGATGCGGCAACCGGTTCGTGCTTCGGTCCGTGTTGGCGACCTTAAAGTTCGGATGATTGCTGAATATCGCGGGACTGAATTTACCGGAAAAGTAATTCGCATCGAAAATCAGGGCAGTGAGCTACTGGTGATCGCTGATGATGTTGTCGCTCCTTCCAACGCCACTGCTGTGAGTATCGCAGAGCCCAATCTGGCACCCGGCGCATCGACCACCGCCTACATTGTCCAACCCGCTGGAGAAAATTGATGAAATTTATGGATAGGTTTCGGAAGCAAAAGATAACCGAAGATACGCCTGATGTCGGCGAAGACGAAGTATCGCCAGTAGGCCACGCCATGAGCGGCAATGATGACGTTCAGCGAAAGCAGCGATTGCTGTTGGGCGGCGTTGCTTTGACCGCTCTTGTGGGCGGCGCTTGGTGGGTTTTGGATAGCTCCGTTAGCGAGGAAGAGCTTGCAAACAGCGGCGTTAAGGAAGTCCAGGTCAGCACCAATGATATGGTGAACAAGAATATGAGCGAGCAGGAATGGATTGCTCGTTCTGAAAATCGTTTTGAATCTACTGATAACCGGCTTCGTACAGTTGATGGTCAGCAGGCCCAGCTGGCTGCAATGCAGGAAGAAATGGCTGCATTACGCGGTCAGAATAGCGCAATGTCATCGGACGGTCAGCGTGTTCTGTCCGCCTATCAGACAGAAAATGAAACCTTGAAATCACAGCTTGCTGCCGCGCAGTCGGCTCCGCCAGCTGCTGGCGGGCCTAATGGGCTTTATGGCCCTAGCAGCGCCGCGCTTTATCAACAGCCCTCTGGTCCGGGTGCGGCTCCTTTGCCCGCCCCTTCGCCGCGCGAAGTGAAAACTGTAGCCTTTTCAAATGGTCCTGGCGGCAACGCAGTGCGCGCAGAGCGCGGAACGACAGTATTCTCTGATTCGCCGGATTATTTGCCCGCCAATAGTTTTGCCACTGCAAGGGTTATTGTCGGGGTCGATGCTAGTGCCGGTGTTTCATCGCAAACAGATCCTCTCCCAGTAGTTTTGCGCATTACTGGTCCTGCTCGATCAGTGGCAGACAAGGGCCGTGTTCTTACGACAAAACTGCAAGGCTGTCTTGTTAATGGCGCAGCGCGCGGGGATCTCTCGGCAGAGAAAGTCTATGTGAAACTTCAGCGCATGACATGCGCGCAACCCGGCGGGCGCTACGCGGTGAGCGATGTGAAAGGCTTTATTGCTTACGCTGGTAAATCTGGTGTTCGCGGCCGCGTAGTGAGCCGTGAAGGTGGATTGGTCACGCAAGCATTTTTAGCAGGTCTTGCCGGCGGTTTTGGGCGGGGCTTTTCTGCCAATACCGACAGTGTTTTGCAGGGCTCTAATATCACGGTCAATGGCAAGCGCGATAAGCTGGGCCTGGGAGAGATTGCTCAGGGCGGTCTTGGTGAAGGCGTGAGTACCGCTGCCGATACTGTCAGCAAATATCTGATCGAGCGGGCCGAGCAATATCAGCCCGTAATCGAGATGCCGACCGGCATTGATGTCGAAATCGTTTTTCTGGACGGCGCATACGTCCGCAATTGAAGAAGGAGTGTCTTCACATGGCGAAATATAATTGGGTTATTGGTGCAAGTCTTGTCAGTGTTCTGATTGCCGGGACTGCTTTTGCAGCAACGCAGTCTGCCAATGCGACAGTAGAAGCGGCGTTAAAAACGCGGTTGCCAAAGACCGAGTTCGCGAAAGTAGATTGCAATGTTATCGGCAGTATTTGCGAGGTTACTGCGGGAAAATCTATTTTTTATGTCGATAAACAAGCCCGCTATCTCATCGTGGGTCACGTTTTCGACATGGAAACACGCCAGGATTTAACATCTGCGCGTCTTCTCGAAATCAATCCTGAAGCGCTTCTTGGCGGTGCATCGCAAATTTCTGATGACGGTAGCGATGAGTTGGGTTCCGCGCAGGCAGGTACCCCGGTTGCACGCGATTATCCGATGCCAAAATCAAGGATTAAGGCTGGGGCAGGGCGGACAGAGCGTGTTTCTCTTGCGTCTTTGCCTTCATCTGGAGCGATTGAATGGGGTAGCGGGAAGACTAAGGTAACGGTCTTCACAGATTTGCGCTGCGGGTATTGCCGCGCTTTGACACAGCAGCTCGAAACGATGGATGTGCGTGTTGTTGAGCGGCCTATATCCGTTTTAGGAACGCGCGATCTGAGCAACCGTGTCTATTGTGCGAAGGATCGTCCGCGTGCGCTCCACGCTGCTTATGCGGGTAATATCCCAGAATCAGCCAAATGCGACACCAGCGGTCTCGATGCCAATGAACGGTTTGCCCGCGAAAATGGTTTTACCGGGACACCTGTAATCGTCCGCTCTGACGGCGCGGTCCACCATGGTTATTTGCCCAAAGACAGACTTCTTGCATGGCTGAAGGGAGCAAGTTCATGACCAACATGCTTACGCGGAAGGAAATGATTTCATTAAATCGGGCTCTCGCAAGACGGACAGGTGGGCGTATCAGTGTTGGCCCCAAGCCAATCAGCGTTTCGCAAGGCATTGATCTTTGGAATGCTACCCAGAGTTTTGAATCTCTATCATCCGAAGTTTCGATCGTTCAAGACACCGGTCAGCTATGCGAAACGCAGCATCGTTTTTCAACATCTGAGGGTTCCGGGTTTCAGCGTATTCTCGGGACAGGAACGGGGCTGGTGGCTGCAGCTTCACTCGCTGGTTGTGCAACATTTGGTACGAATGTGAACGGCGATTTTGCCTGCCGCGCTCCAGATGGCATTTGCGCGCCAACGTCTAAGATCGACGATGAAGCTCTGGCTTTGATTAGCGGTGAAAGCGGTATGACGCCAGCTGGACCGTATTTATACGATTCACCCTCGTCCGCGGTTGTGACAGCCGCGCGTGAACCAGTTCGTTCGGGTGAAAAAGTTCTCCGCATCGTTTTTCCTGCTCATATAGACGGGTCTGGGCGCTTCCGGGAAGTGACAGCCATTCACGCCGTGGTTGAACGTGGTGCTTGGCTCGAAGCATCAAATACTTTGGTGGCGCCTCGCGTTGCCGGTCCCAGAGATGATCTAGTAAGAGCTGCGCAGGTTTCAGCAGCATCTTCTACTGGTATGCCTACATTGGCTGATATTGCTTCTTCAGCGCCAGAAATGGAGTTTCATGATCGTGTAGCTGAGATTGATGCTCAAAATGCTGAACAGTCCTCGCTTCAAGCCGCTGCGCCGGTTGTGGGGGCCAAGGCAGGGTTAATAATCCGTAAGGACGATGTGGCAGCGCTTTCGTCTGCACAGTCTGGTGCTGGCGCTTCGCTGGTCGCTTCTGGTTCGGTCGCGTCTGCCGGATCAGTTCCAGATATTAGGACAGAGGCTTCAACAGTGGATCCGATGGCGGCCATCAAGGCGCAGGTCGCCGGTTCCTTGCAATCGAAGAAACGGCCCGCTCGTTCGTCAAAGCAAAGTTTTCTGAAATCAACACCGCTCGCTTCTTCTGGCGACGTCGCTGATTATTCTCTGCCCCCCGCAAACCCGGCCTCGAAAGAGAATATTTCGGCGGGATCTGAAGCTGGGCAGTTGTCACCTGTTAATCGGCCATCGCTATTTCCGGTATCGGAAGTAAAGCCATGAGCGGTCTTATCACCGGAATATTTGATGCCATGTTGGGCGATGGCATGAAGGCTGACAAAGGTCGTCCCGATCCTGGAATTCCAATGCTTGCCCATTGGCTGCCCTATCGCAGTTTTAACCCGAAAACAGGTATTTTTCATAATGCAAGCGCGCGCGAAATTGCGCTCGAAGTCGCCCCGATGGTTGGCGCGGATGAACGCTCTGCCGATATTATTTCGCAATGTCTTTCTGAAGGTGTTCCAGCGGGCGCGACAGTTCAGATAGTAAATTTTGCGTCATCTCGCGTCGGCGGCAAATTGTCTGATTGGTTCGTGCCGCGTTATTCCGCTGAAGGCGTTTACGAGCGTATGGCAAAGCATCGCACTGATTATCTGTCAGACGGTGTGTGGAATTCGCTTTCCAAGGACGCGCCATTTCATTTGCGTCAGTTCAGGCTGATTATTTCAATCGGCATCCCAGACGGCGGCAGTTCGACAGATGAGGAGCTGGTCTCGGTTGCTGAATCAATGATGTCGGCTTTCCGGTCGATCGATGTGTCCTCGCGGTTGATTGATCCTGTCAATTTACTGGCGCTGATCGATGATATCACTTCTCCAACAACCGCTGCCGGTGATGATCCTGTAGATTATAATTCTTTCGATTCCATCGCTGATCAGGCTGTTCGTCGGGATATGGAAGTGCGGCATTTTCCTGATCGTCTTGAATTTCGGACTGAACGTCTGCGTCCCACGGGTGTTGATAATGATGGTGTTCCTGAAATTGGCGTAATGTACCCGGACACCTTTGAAGTTCGCTCTTTTGCGGTGCGCAATCTTCCGCCGCGCTGGGCTCCATGGGATTGTGCGCGTTTGATTGGTGATCTGTTTACCGACAAGCTGCGTTTGCCTTGCCCTGTGGCAACGACGCTTTGTTTAACCTATCCCGACGCCACAGCTTCGGCGAACAAGGCTGCATATAAATATATGCGGACGTCGAGCCTGTCCGATAGCAAGTCATCGCGGTTCTTGCCCCAGCTAAAGGATCAGAGCCGGGAATGGGAAGATGTCCAGGAACAGCTTCGGCAAGGCAATAAACTGGTGAAGGCCTTTTACGGCGTCACGGCGTTTAGCCCGAAAGGGAAGGGCGACGTTCACGAGCGCACGCTCAAATCGATGTATAAGGCTTGTGGGTGGGATCTTCATTCTGAGCGTTACATGCAGATGGTTGGGTTTCTCTCTTGTTTGCCGATGACGCTCGGGTCGGGGCTTATCAACGATCTGGGCCGGATGAAACGTATGCGTACCATGCTTACGACAACGGCTGCTAACCTGGCCCCCTTTCAGGGAGAATATAAAGGCAGCAACATTCCGCATTTATTGCTCGTTGGAAGGAGAGGTGAGCCTTTTTTCTGGTCGCCTTTTGAAAATGAGGCTGGCAATCATAACGTGGCGGTTTTCGGTAAATCCGGATCGGGCAAGTCGGTTTGTCTGCAAGAGCTTTGCGCAGCATTTTGCGGCGCTGGTGATAATGTCATTGTTATCGATGATGGGCGCAGCTTTGAGCATTCTGCAAAATTACAGGGTGGGACGTTCATTGAGTTTACACTCGCGAGTGGTTTTTGCATCAATCCGTTTTCCATGATTGATGCCGAAGCTGCGGATGACGACGGAGATTATAAGCTCGATTGCCTAGCGATGCTCAAGGCGATGATTAGTCAGATGGCGCGCCATATTGATATCCTCAATGATACCGAGCGTGGATTGATTGATGGCGTCGTCAATGCTGTCTGGTCTGAGAAGGGCAGGGACGGTTCGATAGACGATATCATTGCCGGATTGCAGGGCAATGGTGACGGCATGTCAATGAGCCTTGCCGTATCGATGCTGCCGTTTGGCACTGATGGAACTTATGGCAAGTTTTTTGATGGCGAAGCGACTTTCAAGCTCGATGCGAATTTGACCGTTTTCGAGCTCTCTGATCTTGCAAGCAGACAGGAACTGCGTTCCGTCGTCATGACAGCCATCATGTTCATGTCTTCGCAGTCCATGCGCAAACTTGATCGTTCTCGGCGCAAAGCATTGATCATGGATGAGGCATGGCAGATGCTTAAAGGTGGCGCGATGGCTGAGTTTGTTGAAACCTACGCGCGTACATGCCGTAAATATGGCGCATCGCTCATTACGGCTACGCAGTCGTTGAACGATTACTACAAGTCGGAAGGATCGATTGCCGCACTGGAGAATAGTGACTGGTTCCTGATTTTGCAGCAAAAGCCGGAATCGATATCTGATTTCATGAAGCTCGATCGCTTCGAGATGTCCGCCGGCGATGAGACATTGATGCGTAGCCTCAAGCGTAACGGTACTGAATATTCCGATATCATGATTAAGGGTCCGGAAACACTCGCTTCGGGGCGGCTTGTTTTGGATCCTTATTCAGCAACAATCTATTCGTCTAGTCCGAGCGTTTTCGCGCAAATTGAAGGCTTGGTTCATGAAGGCTTGACGATGGAAGCTGCGATTGAGCGGGTGGCCTATCCAGAGGATTCTACACGCTGGAGCGAAGGCGAGGAGGCACCATTATTGGTGGCTGCTGAATGATGACGCAGCGTGCGACCTTGCAACGGCCAATACCCGATAAACGATATCAGCGGGCGCTAGACAAGCAGGTTCGGGATGCAAATATTCAAAGATATCAAAATCTATCCTTCGGTAACATTATTTACGTCCTATTCCGGCTGATTGGTTGGACTGCCGCTACATTATTGATCGCCGCTGGTTTCTTTGTTGCGCTGTTTTTCATGGTAGCGAATGGTTCGTTATTCGGGTTTTTCGAACAGCTAAATCTTCTCGGGAGCCATTATATTGTAGCGGCTCCTGAAGCGAGAGCGGCCTTTGACAGCAAGTTATATTTTATCGCCGGCTTTGTGTTTTTGCTCACCGGGGCTTTTCGAATGAGTGGTCTTTTATCGATATTTCAATCAGGAGATTATGATGACCAGTAATGTTGCTGCGGCTGATGAATTGCCGTTTGACGAGTTGGGAAACAACGCTGATTCATCATTCCCTGAAGGAGATATACTCGGACAGGCCCATATTGCTAAGTCCAGGGTATCCTCGGTTCGCCGTTTCGCTGGAATGACCTATTTCCAGTTAGGCTTGCTGGCATTGGGCTTATTTGCTGCCATTTGGGCAATGTGGGCCACTTCAAAAATATTTGCCCTTGAAGATCGGCAGGTGGTCTCGGTTCGTCTTGCCTCCATCGTAAATGATTTTGTGTCGGCCGAGGCGCGCTCGGGGACACCTCCCGAGCAGCTTGAAAATAATACGCGGGCCTTCATGGGTGCGCTTGATACCGTTTTGGAACAGCGGGCGCAAAATGGTCAGGTCATTCTTGTCGGCGAAGCCGTTATTTCGTCATCTGTTCCCGACGTGACGGATGATGTGTTAGCCGATTTGTCAAAGCTGATAAAAATGCCATCACCTGCAGCAATGCCGCCCGCGATGGCTCCTGCTGCACCGGTAACAGGAGCGGATCTCGCTCCGCAGGCGGGAGGGCAATTGACGCCCGATAATGGGCAATCTCCATTCTCTCAGGCTCCTTATCCGCTGGATGGCGGTTCGCAGTGATGTCCGGCGTTCCTTCTCTCGACGCTCAAAAAGCAATTGAACCTCGCCGGTCTAGCTGGCCGAGCTGGAAAATCCTCGGCGCACTTCTCGGAGCGTTTTTTCTTTGGTCAGCTTTGAATGACTGGTCTGATCGACATGCGTTCATGATCAATTCGAGTGAATCTTTGCCGAATTGGGCTTTCTTTGTGCAAAAAAACGTCCGTCCGGCGCGCGGTCAATATGTATTTTTTATCGCGCCTAAGACCCCGTTGATTCGCTCCCATTTCGGGGATGATCCGAAACCCTTCGGGAAACGTGTTTACGGCGTGGCGGGTGATATCGTGTCTCGAGAAGGAAAAGTTGTTTCGGTCAACGGGGTAGAGGTTGCGTCCATCAAGCCTTTTTCGAAGCGAGGCGAACCTCTCACCGCTGGACCCGTCGGACGTGTGCCTGAAGGGTGCTATTTTATGGCGACTGAAAGCAGGGACGGGTTTGACAGTCGCTACGCCGATATTGGCTGGGTTTGTGGCAGTCAGATATTTGGAACGGGAGTACCGGTGTTGTGATCAAAAAGTCGCTCATCAGGCTGTTCCTTTTTACCTTGGCCGCAGCATTTTCCCTGCCTGCTGCGGCCAAGGATTATGGTCAAGTTGGCAAGGTCTTTCCGGTAATCGAGCCGGATTTGTTGCGCGTTATCGAAACAAAGCTAAAAAACATGAAAGCTACCGGTCAGATCGATGCGATGAACCAGCTCCTGGTTAAACGCACGGAGGCCAAAGTTCGTCGGCCCGATCCGGTAGCTGGAATAGAAGCAGCAATAAAACCGCGCAGCTGGCTCTATGATCCTTCTATCGTCATAGATCACGATATTCGCGATCATAAGGGAAATCTTATTTCCGCAGCTGGTAGCCGCGTCAATCCGCTTGATTTTATTGATGTAAATACCCCTCTCGTCTTTATCGATGGTGATGATGAAGCGCAGGTGGCCTGGGCTTTGAAACGCTTTGATGACAAAGCAAAAATCATTCTGGTTAAAGGCGCTCCGCTCGAGTTGATGACGAAGCGGCAACGCCGTTTCTATTTTGATCAGGCCGGAACCTTAACCACCAAATTCGGCATTACGCGCGTTCCCGCTGTTGTCGTCCAGGCGGGAAAGTCCATGCGTATATCTGAAACCCCGGTGAGGAAACAACAATCATGATAAATGAGCAACGAGTGCGGCATAGCATTATTGGAGGAATAGCCCTCAATATCATCGTCCAGGCTTCAATGCTTTTGCTTCTGGCCTATTCCGGTGAATGGCGGGTTTGGCGGTTCTTGTTCAACGCGGTGGCGCAGATCGATGCCATTTTTGTTTTATCATGGTTCGGATATTGCCTTTGGCGGTCAGCTTCTGAACCTAGGCAGAATAATGCGTAGCGCGCCAACATCTGTATGTGCGGTTTCGCTCCAAGGGAAGTTGGAAGAGTCGCAAGAACGTGCGCGTTGGCACCTGCCTGCGCTGGTCGTGTTTTCCTGTTTCAATCTTGCTGCGCTCGGTATTTTCTTCGCTGTCTTTGTCGGGGTTGTTTTGTCTCCGCCGGAACCAAGAAATGCAATTCATCTTCTTGTCGCTGGGAGCTTAGCGTTCGCCGTCCTTGTTTTAGGGCAGTTTGTTTATTGGTCCAGACTGGCGCTGACAGAATTTAAGGGTCGCTCCAAATGAAATGGGCAGAGCAAATATTCGGTACACCTCTTGCCGCGCCGGAAACGTCGTTCATGCGGCGTCTGCGGTTCATTTTCATTGGATCTGCTGCGGCAACCGTTGTCGGCATTTTGGCTATCGATGCTGTTTCCACCCTTTTGGGCCGCGCCGGTGCTGGGGGATTCTTTTTCATTCTCTTGTTGGTCGCTTCGATTTCCGGCTGTCTGTTTTTCTATAAAAAAATCCGGATTGATGATGCGTGGTTGGTTGAACGCGATTTGGAGCGGGAAGGGGATAAATCGTGAAAACCTCTTCTTTCAGGCGTCTTTGGCAAATTATCCTTGCTGTCGTAATGACAGCTTTCGTGATGGCGTCCGCGCCGGCACGAGCTGGGGACGTCCCGGGCTCGTGTACCGGAAAATTCGTCAATCCCATCACCGATGTCTGCTGGAGCTGTCTGTTTCCATTGTCCGTTGGCGGGCTGAAAATTTGGCCAAGTGGTCGCCCCGATACGGATAATAATCCATCATTTCCTATCTGTGCCTGTGGCTCGCCACTTCCTCGTATTGGCATTGCAGTAGGGTTTTGGGAGCCTGTGCGGCTCGTCGATGTGACGACAAAGCCCTGGTGTTTTCCCAATCTTGGTGGTGTCAAGATATCGCCCGGTTTCAATATCGGCCGAGGAACTTACGCAACGACCAATCAGCTTGGTGGGGCTGGGCAGAACACAGCCAAATGGCACGCGCACTGGTATATTTACCCATTGCTTTATTGGATGGAGATCGTGACCGACTTTCTTTGTCTGGAGCAGTCCAGTTTTGATATCGCCTATGTAACCGAGATTGACCCGCTTTGGCAGGATGATACTCTTACGATGCTCATCAATCCGGAAGCTGCGGTTTTCGCTAATCCCGTTGCTACGTTGGCTTGTGCTGCTGATTGTGTGGCCGCGACTGTTAGCCGCCCTATAGATCCTCTGTTCTGGTGTGCTGGTTGTCAGGGGTCGATGTATCCGCTCAACGGAAATGTTGCCAGCCACCTCAACCCTATTCAATCCTCGCGTCTCGCCGCATCGCGGATGGCGTATAAAATGCACCGTCAATTTCTCGCATGGGGGACGATGGGGAAAGAGGGACTGTGCAAGAAATACCCGATGCCCATCATGAAAAAGCAGCAATATCGCTTCCAGATGGTTAACCCTTCACCGATGGTCAAAGGCAGGTACGCCTGCGCTCCAATTGGTGCTTCCG
Organism: Sphingorhabdus sp. YGSMI21; assembly: GCF_002776575.1. Classification (GTDB taxonomy): domain Bacteria; phylum Pseudomonadota; class Alphaproteobacteria; order Sphingomonadales; family Sphingomonadaceae; genus Parasphingorhabdus. The sequence continues at coordinate 34,645 of NZ_CP022549.1, forward strand.
ATTTAAAACCCGGTGTTGGCCGGGTGTGGCCCGTCGTCGGCGAGGATTTTGGATATCTCGTTTGGCGCAAAAGGAATTGTTGCGCGTTATGAACTGGAAAGCTGTCTTTATCGCTGGCGGGATAGTTGGGCTGTCCTGCGCTGCTGTCGTCTATGCTCAAACTGTTGAAGGTCTTGATCTTGGCGCAATTCAGAAAAGGGCTGATGAAAGCGCCGCCGATGCAAAGGCGTTCGTCAATGACGTGATGCGTCGCAGTGATGGCGTGGCAGAAGAGGCGCGGCAAACGGTGGAGTCTGGAGAAGCAAATCACCAACAATATGTCGAGGCGCAAGGCAGCGCAGAAGGTGCGAGTGAACTTGACAGGATGATGGCGGACGTCACCGGAAAAATGCCGACAGGTGAAGCGCCGCAGTTTATCGTTTTTGCATCGTTGTCGATGCCGCCTGAAAGTTTGAAACCACTCATTCGGGATACGAGCAAGGCTGGCGGGGCTGTCGTATTTCAGGGTTTTCCGGGTAATTCCATGAAGGCGTTTCAGCAAGGTATTGCTAAAGTGATTGAGCCTGGTCAGGAGACCGGTGCTTTGGGCATTGATCCGCGTTTGTTTCGCGCTTTTGATGTAAAGACTGTGCCCGCCTTTGTCGTGGTCTCAACGGATTTCGATCTCTGTGACGGTCTTGATTGTCGCACGACGCCGCCCCCGCATGATAGAATGGCCGGTAATGTCACCGTGCGCTATGTTTTGGAAAGTTTTGCTGCTGGCGGTGGACCGGGAGCGCGCATCGCTGGAACAGCACTCAAACGGCTTGGGGCAGGCGGATGATGCGTCTCTTCGCCGCAATGTTGGCTCTTTTGGCTGTTGCTGCTCCAGCATCTGCTCAGCAGGATGTCAGGGAGGACGCTAAAGCCTTTGCAAAAGGCATAGCTGATGCTTCTCAGAATTTGGCAGATAATGATGCCGCTGCTGCGGATAATCTAACCGGCTATAATGGGGCCAATGCTCCGGAGTCTCAATATCTTGATAATCCTGCCGCTCTTGAAGCTGCGCGAATTGGAGCTGCCCGCACAAACGAAGCGGCTGTTTTGGTAATTGATGGAGACGCCATTCGTCCGCGTGTTCCTGACCAGCTGGTTGACGAAACGATTGAGCGCGGTGAAATCATAAACGAGGATCCATCGCTTTATGTTCAAGGTGTGGATCCGAACGGGACTACTGGCCAGTGCGTCGAGCTTCCGCCCACGACATCATCTCCAAGCAATTTTGAGGCAACGTGCAATGTGGGGAAAGGTGTCATTGATGAAGTGCAGACATGCGAAATTCCTCTCGATGTCACCGCAACGCAGCGCACAGTCTATGATTATCAGTGTTCGGAGACGGGTTGGCGTGGCGCGCCAAAGGTTTGTGATCCTAATTTTACTCCTGTTATTGGAGGGATATGTCAAATTGTCTCCTCCGAATGGTTTGATATTTGTCTTCAGGGTACGTTGCCTTTTAATTGCACAGAGCCCGATCAAATTCAGGTATTCAACCTTGAGTGCGAGTCTCCCGTGCCGGGAGAGCCCGTGCCCACTCCGCGTCAGATTCGGAGTGTCACAGCCGTTCCAAACGAAACACAATGTGCCTCGATTGAGACTAATCCGGCTTGTTCCAATCCTGTACAGGTGTGCACCGATTCCTCGCCTGAAACCCGCATTATCAACAATATTCCTGTTACACAGCCTTGTTGGAAATGGGAGCGATCCTATCAATGTCAGGGAACTTTTGATGGAAACGATTGTGGAGATTTGGCCGCGAATAATGCTTGCCAATTTTCCCGTAGTGTCTGTCTCGACGACCCGCAACAGGGGGCCTGTCAGGTCGAGGAGCATATTTATATTTGCCCCATTCCCGGCGCTGTTCCCTCCGAAAAACAATATGTATGCGGCGGCGATGTATATTGCTTCGGGGGTGAGTGCGAGGTGGTAACACGCGAGGCATCCGATGAATTCAAGGACGCGGTTGTCGGATTGGAGGCCTTAGCTCAGGCAAATCGCGAGTTTGACGATGTGGATTACAAGCTGTTCGAGGGCAACCCGATGAGCTGCCACAAGCCGATATTTGGGCTGGTAAATTGCTGTGCAGGTAAAGTTTCTGGCCTCATACCGACCGCAGCGGGGTTTGCCGCGCTCGCTGGCGGTCCTACGGCCATCGCCGGTCTTGCGACGCCATTTCTAACATTATTCCTTTGTGATGCGTCTGAAAAAGAACTCGATGTCCGTGAACGCATGGGGCTGTGTCACACACTAGGAACATATTGCTCGAAAAAATTTCTTGGTATTTGCACAACGAAACGCCGAAGCTCTTGTTGTTTTCTTTCGAAACTAACCCGCGTTCTGCAAGAGCAGGGCAGGGAGCAGCTTTCGAAGAGTTGGGGGACACCGAAAAATCCGGAATGCTCCGGTTTCACTATCGATGAGTTTGCTGCGCTTGATCTGTCAATCATGGATTTCACTGAAGTTTATCAGGAATTCATGGACGCGGCGAAGCTGCCCGATGAGGCAGCAACTATGGCCGATATTCAGGCCAAGATTGAGGCCTATTATTCTCGGGGGGGACCATAATGAGCGAGAATCCGGTGATGGCATTGGATAGTTTTATCCCGGTGCCGGATATTTCCGTTTTGGAGCTTGCAGTCGTCATTTGCTGTGCGCGTCGTCCTGGTGTTGATGGGGCGCGTTTAGCCAAGACTATAGGTCGCTGGTTTGGCATCAAATTGGTGGAAAACGATCTTAAAACGTCCCTTAGGCGGCTGTCTCATCGTGATTGGCTAAAGAGTGATGGTACTGGCCTTCATGTGGGCGAGGAGGCGCGCGAAAAGGCTGAATTTGCTGCGCACGGTCTTGTCCAGTTGCTCTTTCGTGATCGCTATTTTTTCGACGTCGGGAAACTCCTCGATGTCAGCATTGTCAAGGAGGATCAGTCTCATGAAGATTAAGTTTTTAACTACATTGGCAGGTCTGTTTGTTTTCATTGCGCCTGTCCCGGCACTTGCTCAAAGTTCGTCATATCAAGAGGGCGGCGCTTTGGAGGAAGCTGCGCTCCCACCTTCCGAAAATACCCTGGAAAACGGTATTTATGAGCGAGAAGGCGGGGAGGGTGATCTATATTGTCGCCGCAAACTTGGCAGCTGGTTTTATTGCGACAAACCAAAAGCAAAGCCGTCCAGTCCTGCGACTGCTGCGCCGCCTCAAATATCAGCCGATGCACAGCTCAAAGAGATTGGCAAGCAGCTTGATGAGTTGAAGGCACAGGCGATCTTGGAGCCGACTGAAGCCAATGTTCTTGCTTACATCCGTTTCCAGCGCGAACAGCTTGATCGATCATCAACATTTGCCGATGTTTGGCAGCGTGCATTGTGGCAAAATCCGGAAGATGACTATACTCTCCAGCGTCCCGTTTCGACTATTGGCAAACGCGCCTGGCTTGATAACCGCGTCGCTGACAGAAATGCTGCGATGGCGCGTCTGTCGCAGCGGTACGGGGTCTATTATTTTTATGCTCAATCCTGTTCGGCTTGCGACATACAGGCTCCTATCCTCAAATCAATAAGCGATAGCAACCGTCTATCGGTTGTGGCCGTGTCTATGGATGGCGGCCCAAACCGTGTATTCCCCAATTACGTCGTGGATAGCGGTCAGCGCGCCCGTATGGGCCTTCCCGGCAAATCCACCCCCGCGCTCGTTCTTTTTGATACGCTGACCAAGCGGCCCATTCCAATTGGGACAGGCCTCATGGCGGCGGACGAAATTATCGACCGGATCTTCGTTCTGACCAAAACCAAGCCAGGGAGTGATTTCTAATGACTGTGAGAATATATGACAAAGCTCGTGGCATGGTCCGCAAATTGGGCGTGTTTCTCGCGATCATCGCATATTTGAATTTTAGCATCATTACGCCGGCGGCTGCTTCCGTTGGAGACGAGATGCAAAGCTATTTCGATGATGCTGGCGCTCGAGCCAACATCACCGGCCCGTCCGCGTTTCAAGGGCAGTCTGCCGGCTATTATTCTGGCGGTAACGTCTGGACCCGTTTTCCTCAAAAGTCTGTTCAGCCTTTCAATCTTCAGTTACCCGGCGCGCGCGCTGGCTGTGGCGGGATTGATCTGTTCGCCGGTAGCTTCAGTTTCATCAACACGGCAGAGCTTGTTGCCATGCTCAAAGCGACGGCAAATAATGCAATCGGATTTGCTTTCCAGTTAGCGATTGACGCCATTTCGCCTCAGATCAGTGGTGTTATCAAGGATATGAGCCAAAAGGTGCAACAACTCAATCAGATGAACATTTCAAGCTGCGAGACGGCGCAAGGACTGGTCGGCGGACTTTGGCCTGTTATGGATACGACCCAAAGCACCATTTGCGAAGCGGTTGGCAACAATGATGGTCTGTTTTCGGATTGGGCCGCTAGCCGTCAGGGATGCAATAATGGCGGGCAGCGCAAAGAGACGCTGGCGGCAAATAGTGACCCTGCGATGGAATTGCAGCTCGTCGGCCAGGACCATAATTTCACATGGGACATTCTGAATAAAGCCCCGCAATTTGGGGGTTATGATCAGGAGTTCAAGGAAATGGTCATGACGATCGTTGGTACGGTTGTCACTCAGGTATCTGATGATCCGACAAAGGGTTCAATTATCGACAAGCACGGTCCTGGGGATGATTCCATTGTCGAAGCCCTTCTTGATGGGACGCAGGGCGGTAATACCGTCAAAATCCTTAAATGTGTTGATTCAGATAAATGTCTCGAAGTTACCACTCAGAATATGAATATTCCGGCTTCTCAGGCAATCCGCCCGAAGGTCAAGGCGCTGATTCTCTCGATGGCGACGGCGATCAAGAATGATACCGCGATTGGCGATGCGGAAAAGACTTTGCTCAATGTTGCCTCATTGCCGCTTTATAAAATCCTCGCGGTCCAGACTGCGGCACGGACCGATATTGTCGGCACTGGAGAGATTGATGCGGTTTCTGAAATAACGTCAATTGATCTGCTTCAGGCCATTTTGAATGACGTTCTAGGCAAGTTTGACATGGCAAAAGTTGGCTTGGTGAAGGCCGACCAGGATAGCGCAGCTGCCTGGGCCGCTCAGGTTCAAGGTGTGCGGACGAAATTTGCTCAACGCGAAGTCAGAAACTCGGCTCGTGTGGAGGTTACGATGCGGGTTATTGACCGTACCATCGCTCTTGAATCAACGCTTCAAAATTCGATGTCACCGGGCATGTCAGCGGCGCTTAATTTTTCACGCGGTTTGAACTCTCAAGGTCTTCGTTAAGAAAGGGCAGGCGGCATGTTGGAGCTTTTCACGATTGGCGGCGGCGAGTATATCGTCAACGTATTGAATGCCGTTTCAGCTTGGACAGGCGGGGGCGGCTACAAGTCCATGATCCGTGTCGTCATGGTCATGGGGCTCATATATACTCTGCTTATTGTTGCTTTCAGCCTTGATTGGAGAGCTTGGTTTAACTGGTTTTTGCAAGCCACGCTTATTTATCTTTGCTTGATGGTCCCAACGGTCACGATTCAGGTTACGGACCGGGTTAATCCGGGTTTGTCTCCTAATACCGTCGCAAACGTGCCGTTAGGCCTTGGTGCGGTCGCCAGTTTTACAAGTCAGGTCGGAGATTATTTGACAACTGAGGCCGAGACCGTCTTTGTAATGCCGAGTCAGCTGCAATATTCCGCCAACGGAATTATCTACGGTTCCAAGCTGATGGAGGCGACACGTCAGATTCGGATCACCGATCCCGAATTTGCCGCCAATATCAATGAACACATGAAACGCTGCGTTTTTTATGACGTCATGCTCGGCTTCAAATCAATGGATGGCCTTGCCAAATCTACGAATCTGTGGGCGGATATTGGTCCCGGAAGTCCTGCTCGCGCGCAAACATATGTGACGCGCAATGGCGACGGGACTACTTCGACCGCTGTTATCACTTGTCGCGATGCGTACACCGCTCTTACCCCTGAGTGGACACAATTCCTCAATGCGTTTTCTCCTATATGGGCAAAGCAGCTTTATCCGGGAATGGCCAATGCCGTTGCGCAAGCCAAACTGGCCGCCGATCTTCCTGTTACCTATCAGGCGTTTACTTCGAATGCGTCGAACGCGCTTGATATCATGCGCCAGAGCCTTGCGGTAAATGCGTTCATGCAGGCGCGTGATGATATGTCTGGCGGTACCGGTGCAGCTGCTATTGATAGCTTTGCGGCAACCAGAGCGGATATTCAGACGCGCCATACCTATTCAGCTTTGGCACAGGGAGCAATGAAGTGGGTTCCCATTCTAAACATTGTTTTGACCGTTGTTTTTTATGCAATGTTCCCGGTACTTTTTCCGCTCTTTTTGATGCCCGAGACAGGTGTTTCGACGCTGCGCGGTTATGTGACGGGTTTTTTCTATTTGGCGGCTTGGGGGCCGCTCTACGTCGTCTTGCATATGATTATGATGGGGAGAGGGCTGTCTGCGGGAAACGCGGTCGCCGGTGACGGGATGACGCTTGGGAACTTTGCCGGGATAGGTGCGGTTAACGACGAAACAGCCTCACTGGCTGGCTACATGATTGCGAGTATTCCATTTCTCGCCGCAGGAATGGCGCGGGGGGCTATGGCGATAGCAGGACATGCGACCAGCTTTTTGGCACCAAGTCAAAATGCTGCCGAATCTGCTGCAGGTGAAGCCACCACTGGTAACTATGCTTATGGGAATGCCAGTCTGGCTAACCAGAATTTAAATACTCAGGCGAGCAATCAGTGGAACAATCAACCCAATTTTGCTACTGGATCTCCGGCGTTTTCGCATCGGCAAGCTAACGGCGCGATATCAACGACCCACGCTGACGGTTCCGTAGTCACTAATCAGAATCCTGCGATATCGAGCTTTGAATGGAAACCAACGCTGACACGGGCCAATGTCGGTGAAATGCGCAGTACTGTTGGTGAATTCCAAAATCAAGCCACACAGCAGCGTGAGATGGCGTCGCAATCTCTGTCGGCCGCCAACACCATTGGCGCACAGCTGTTCACCACCGCACAGAATTCTCGCGGTAGTGAAACGATATTGGGACAGCAAACGCAGGATGCTATTTCGCAAGCCCAAAATCTGACACGCAGCTGGTCAGATACACTCGTCAACGATTATGGTTTCGACCGTAAGGCAGCTGATGATTTAGCCCGATTTAGCTACATGCAAGGCACTGGGAACCTAGGGCTGAGTTCACCCGTGCCCGGATTAAATGCAGGGATAAATGCTAGTGTTTTATCTCAGGAAAGTCGCAATCGTACCTCTGGCGCTTCCGTTAATGAGCGTATCGCTAAAGGCTTGTCATTTCTTAATGCTGAGTCAACCAGTGACAATGCGACCCACTCAAGGGAGAATTTCACTCGTGCAGTTTCGACGAGCGGTAGTTCGGAACTCGAAGGATTGTCTCAGCGACGCGATGCTAGCCTCACTGAGGCGCGGTCGCATTCGCTTGAAGCCGGCAGACTTGAAGAAGTCGGCAAACGATATGAACGGCAAATCAGCGAGATTGAATCGGGCGGTTTCCAAACGTCGCGGGACTATAGCCAGAATTGGCAAAATTTCGCCGCGGGAGAATTGGCGCGAAACGAAGGGCTTCGTGATAGCGGCTATGAAACCTGGATGCGTGATGTTGATCTGAACGATCGGCAGCGGCAAACCCGCAATGTGCTGGAGGAGCGTTTCCGTAACTCGTTCATCGAAGAAATGCGGAACGATTTGGGGCCGATTGGTCCGTTACCGTCCTCTGGCATCGCACAGCCCGCAGGAGATGTGAAAGAATGGGGCAGCAATCAAGTGGGCGTCGTGACCAATTCTGGGCCTTCGGTTAATGTCAGATCGGATTCCCGCGATGCTTCGTTGACCAGTCTTGTCGGTGACAGGATTGAGGGAGCTAATGAGCGGTTGGATCAGTACGATTTTGGCGCAAATTTAACTAATGGAGATTTGCATCGTCGCGGCGAAGCAATGTTTACAGGTTCTGCCAACGCACAAAATTTATCAATCGGTGAGACTATGCCTATTTTTGGCCCTCTGTTCGAGCGCGGTTCATCGGGCAGTGCACCGGGCGGGGGTACCAGCTTCAATGCGACCGGTTACATCAGAGATAATGGTATGTCGATCAAGCCGGGCACCAATGTCACTGCGTTGGATTCTCGGATGGCACCGGCTATTTCTGCTGTAGCACAAGAAAGTAAGCGCCTTGGTTTGGCTCCTCGAACTGTCACCTCTGCCCAGGATCGAACCCATACTGATGGTTCCCTACATCCTTCAGGGAAAGCGCTAGACTTCAGGGGAAATAATATCACCATTACGCAAGGCCGTGCTTTGGCGCGCGGTGTTAGCGCGCGCCTTGGACCAGACTATGATGTCGCCTTTGAGACGTTTCCTAAAGATCCCGACAACAATCATCTCCATGCGGAATATGATCCTAAAGGCGGTCGCAGAAAATGATCGGCGCGGTAATGTTACTTGGGAAGCGTCGCGATAATTCCGAGACCAAACAGGGCCAGAATGAACCATGTGATAACCCAATCGCCAATTGTTGGCGGATTCCGCTTCACTACGTGATTTTGGCTTTGCTGCCAATGTACGCTGTTTTGACTTCCAGGATTGCCAGGATCTTGTTGAATGGGAAGGCTCATTTCTTTTCTCCGTCTGTAAATTATACGAAATTAGACGGAAACGCAAATGAGCCTTGCATGGTGGTTCGCAATGGCTTGCCAGACCAAATGCGAGTGTCTGCACCATGAAAAATATAATCCCGTGGCTAATCATGGTCGGAGGGGATCCAACCTCCTGCAATTGCTTCTCTCTTTGATCGGAGGGGGTGGTACCAATGCTGGTGGTTATCTCTCGGCACATGATATTTTCACAAGAACCGAAAGGACGCCAGATGGCCCAATTCAAAATTCTCATAGGACTAGCAGCGGTATCATTACTTGCATCAGAAAGCGTTTCAGCAAAACCAAAAAGGACTGTGGTGTTGCTTGATTTTGTTTCAGCACCTGTTGATCCAGAACCGGTTGAGCCGTCTGGAGAAGATTATTCTGGAGTATCTGTCGATGTTGACGCTGTGACCCGATTAATAGCGCGTCAGTTTACCGGGGCAGGGGGAGATATGGAACTCCCCGGATCACGTCAGCCTTCTTTGCAGCGTAGTGCGGTTAATCCTGCAGCATTGGGAAATCCCTTTGTACTTCATGCATTGTCACCCAACTCTTTGGTGCCTCCCGTAGGCCGCACGAATGCCAACGATTGTTCTTTGCCCATGTATCAACCAAGCTTCGGATTTAGTAGGATTGCAGAACAGCGTCGTCGCCAACTCTATCCTCTCGTTCACCGCGTTGCTTGTGAGGCAGGTCTGCCAGTTGGCTTGTTCGACGCGCTTATCATGCAGGAGAGCCGTTATCACGCAGGAGCAGTGTCTCACGCGGGAGCAATAGGTCTAGCTCAGCTTATGCCTGGCACTGCCAAGGATTTGGGAGTTAATCCTCACTCACCAATCGATAATCTAAGAGGTGGCGCCCGCTATTTGAAACAGCAAGTTGATCGTTTCGGCCGTTATGATCTGGCGCTGGCGGCGTATAATGCTGGACCTGGGCGGGTCGAGCGCCGCTGGAAGGTTCCCCGCATTGCTGAAACGCAGGATTATGTGCGTAAGATTCTAGGAAGCTGGTCAGGTGCGCCGATTCCGCTAGGCAAATTCGAGAAGCCGATGTCTTTTCGGCAAGCGCAAATCATCTTTATGGACTACGGGGGTGGTTCACACTGAGAACGAGTGTGGAATCATCCTGACGGCGAGACATTTTTTACATCTTGTTGCCCAAATAAGTGGCAAATTCCTGTCGGTTATGGGAATGAAGATTTCTGGACGGTTCATTAGAGAGGTCAGCAACTCCGATAGAAAGATTCATCGCGTTTTAATAAAATAATGAGAATGAACACAGAACCACGGAACTAAGCGGCGCTTATCATTCTTGTTGGTCAGGAGAGGCTGGGAAACGCGTGACTAACAAGACGGGTAACGATTCATTTGAGAAGCCTGCAATGGACCCGGAGGAGGAAGCTGCCTTTATTCGTAGCATGTTGGGCTTTATTGAGCGGCATGGGCTAGGCACACCGGATTTCATCACAGCACAGATCAACGCTTTGGATTCGTTCGGTGCTACCGAGATGGCGGATTTTTGGCGCGATGCGCTCGCCTTATATGAACGGGCATATAGTGAAGCCCAGAGGAAAGCCCGAGGTGATATGCATCTCCAAATTGTCCCTGGGAAATAAAATCGTAGTCCGGCTACGTCATTTGATTATGAGCAGGGCGGAGAATAGTTTATTGCGCATTGCCGGTATTGGGCGGTCAGCAGGCATTGAGCCTCGCTTTATCTGATGTCTGCTTCAACCCGAGGCTGTGTAAAAACGTTGCGGTTGGTCGGTTCTTTGACCGGTTTTTCTATCGTGGCCGGATTGTTGCCGGTTAATTCAATAGGCGCGCTGATCTTTTATGCCCGGATCGCAGCGATGAGTGGTTTGACACCTATTATCGAGATCATCCGCTTGATATTGTAAGCCAGAACGCTGAGGCTCATCTCTGTGGCGACGTTTTTGATGCGCTTTGTGAGCAAGTGACACGGCCCCATCCAGCCTTTTAGGGTTCCAAAGACACGTTCGACCGTTTGCCTGCGGATGGAACGGTGCACCGCGAACGTGGCGCATCTTCTTGTCGGCCAGATAATCCGCAAGTTCACCCGCAACGTAACTCGGCCCGTTGTCGCTGAGCAGGCGCGGTTTACGCAGCACATGCGCCGACGCACAGCCTGATGCCTCAAGAGCCAGTTCCAGTGTATCGGTGACATCTTCTGCGCGCATGGTCGTGCACAGCTTCCAGCTGATAATATAGCGGCTGTAATCATCGAGGATCGTCGACAGATAATACCAGCCCCAGCCGATGATCTTGAGGCAGGTAAAGTCGGTCTGCCACAGCTGGTTGGGCGCCGTGGTCTTGTCCTTGAACTCGCTTGCAGCCTTCATCACGATGAAGTTCGGGCTGGTGATCAGGTCGTGGGCCTTGAGCAGGCGGTAAACGCTGGCTTCCGACACGAAGTAGCGCTGCGTATCGGTAAATGTTACCGCCAGCTCCCGCGGGGCTCAATTCGCAGCGTTCCAGCGCCATTTCCAGTATCTGGCCCTGCACATCATCCGGGATCCGATTCCATGCCCGGCGCGGTCCTGGACGCCGATCTTCCAGCGCATCCTCGCCGAACCGCTGATACAGATCATACCAGCGGTAGAAGGTAGGCCGGGCAATACCCAGCCTGTCCAGTGTCTGCTTGGCAGGTAGATGACTTTTCTCGACCAGCCTGATGATCTCGAGCTTTTCTGAGGCAGGATATCTCATTCTTCGCCTTCCCCATCCCCGATCATGCTTTTTTTCAGCAGGCGGTTCTCGAGCATCTGTTCAGCAACGACCTCCTTCAGATCGCGGGCTTCCTTACGAATATCACGGACCTCATCGCTATTGGCAGCGCGCGCCGTATCGCCAGCGAGCCGGCGCTTGCCAGTCTCCATAAAATCCTTCGACCATTTGTAATATACGCCCTGTGCGATACCCTCACGGCGGCATAGCTCGGCAATGCTATCCTCGCCGCGCAAGCCTTCCAGCACGATCCGTATCTCCTCCTCTGCGCTATACTGCTTGCGCGTGGCTCTACGGATATCTTTGACCACCGCTTGCGCGGGCTTTTGAGTGTTTTGCTTTCATTTTCGTTCCTTACAATCACTGCAATGAAACCAAAACACTCACTTATTTTATGAAGCCAGTCTGTCTATTGAATGCTGACGGGGGACAGGCCGGTTTCCGTAGGTTCTGAGCTGCAGCGGCGAGGTGGAACTCATCTTTTTCTCCGTTGGGACCGCGTAGGCGCAAACGGTCGAGCTTCAGGATGCGTTTAAGGTGCGCGATCAGCATCCCTGTGAGCAGACGGTTACTGCGTACCCGGCCTGGTCCCGTCGGGCGCGGTTTGTGGTTCGCCCATTATGTTGACCGGCAGCTTTAGATAGACCGTGCCATTGTCCTCAGCTGGAGGCATATAGCCGGCGCGGATGTTGACTTGGATCGACGGCAAAATCAGCTTCGGCATGCCTAGCTGGGCATCGCGCGCCTCTCTCATGGTGACAAATTCATCCTCGCTCACGCCATCATGGATATGGATATTGGCGGCTTTCTGCTCGGCCACGGTCGTTTCCCAGCGATGCTCTGAGCGGCCTTCGGGCAGATAATCATGGCACATGAACAGCCGCGCCTCACCCGGAAGCGTAAAGATTTTGCGGATCGAGCGGTATAATATGCGAGCATCACCGCCAGGGAAATCGGCGCGGGCGGTTCCATAGTCAGGCATGAACATAGTGTCGCCGACAAAGGCAGCGTCACCAATCACATATGTCATGCAGGCCGGCGTATGGCCCGGTGTGTGCAGAGCGCGCGCTGTCATTTTGCCTAAGGGGAAACTGTCGCCGTCATGAAAAAGCTGGTCAAACTGGCTGCCATCACGCGGTAAGTCCGGCCCGGCGTTGAAAATCTCTCCGAACACCGACTGCGTGATGGTGATGTGATCGCCGATCGCCAGCTTCCCGCCCAGCTTTCCCTGAACATAAGGCGCAGCCGAGAGATGATCGGCATGGACATGGGTTTCCAAAACCCATTCGCAGTTTAGCCCCTCGCGCCGAACGTGGTCGATCACGCGATCAGCTGAAATCGTCGCCGTTCGCGCCGCTGCTGCGTCATAATTCAGTACGGGATCAATAATGGCGCACGCGCCGGTTGCGGGATCTGATACAACATAGCTTATCGTGTTGGTATCGTCGTCAAAGAAAGATTGAACGTTGGGGGTCATGGATGTGTCTCACAGTAGGAGGGATGATAAGTTGGCGGCGCAGCGGCAATTAGCCGCTTTGCCCATCGACATAATCGCGCGCGAACCGCTTGAGCGCCGGTGCGTCGCACGCGAAACCCATGGCTTCGGCCTGTTTCAGCGTCGCGTCCCCGCTCATACCGTTTTCGGCGGCAAGGTGCATGCCGGTGAATGCTCCGGCTCGCTTGCCAGATGCGCAATGCACGAACACCGGACCGGGTAGCGTTTTGACTGCGGCGCGGAATTGCTCGACCCGTGCTTCCGTCATCGCATTACCCGCAACCGGGACATGGCTATAGGCCAGGCCAAGAGTGCGGACTTCTTTGCTTTCGTGGGCTGGCTTGAAAGGCTGATCCGGTTCTGCCTCGCAGCGCAGATTGGGCGCCGATTTGTAGTCCGCTTGCGCCGACTCGCGCAGATCATCAGCGGAAGGCGACGCCATTCCAATTGTGAAGCGGTCGTCGATTCTTTTCATATTGGTCATGGCAAAGTTCCTTGATTGTCCGAGTGCCAAAGGCCTTTTGCAAAAGACGCGAAGGCATATTTTTAATTGACTTTATATGCACATCTCCGCATATATGCAAGTGTGAAACCGGAAGAAATCCGCAGACAGGCCGAAAAGGCGCTGTCCCTGCTCAAGGCGTTGGGCAGTCATAACCGTCTAATGATCGCGTGCCAGCTCGTCGAACGCGAACGAAGCGTCGGCGAGCTTGCCGAATTGCTTGGCATACGCGAGGCTGCGGTTTCACAGCAACTGGCGCTGCTGCGCAAAGATGGCTTGGTGAAGCCGCGCCGCGATGGTCGCACGATTCATTATTCGCTGGCTGGTGATGCCTCGCGCCGCTTGTTGGAGACGCTATACGAAATCTATTGCGCGCCCGGCGCAAAGGGCGAGCGAGACGAAGCCGCGCAGGACGACAAACTGTGATTTCAGGTGAGGATCCTTAATGGATGCTGCATTGGGTAGAATCGGGCTGGGATCGCGGCCGTGATTTCGCCATAGATATTGATAGGAAGCTGCGGGACGGTTCGAATTTAGAAAGGGCCAAGACTGTAATATGCCTGCATTCCGCGCACACTTCGATGACGTCCACACCAAAAGGCCAACAAAAAACCGGCAATTGCGAGAGTTCCTGCTACTGCAGCTACAGGATTGATGGGAGTGTGGAGCTTTCTAGCAATTTAGTCTACCGTCCCGAGTGGTAGTACGCCAAGGGGCAATCCGGCCTCGACAATACCTTTGAGAGCCGCGTTCGGTGTGCTTTGTCAACAGGGACTGAGGACGGCGTTCCAGTTCTTGGATCGGCGTGTTCTAAGCGGCTGATTCTTCGAATTTCCAGGACGCAAAGCTAGGCCACGCGGCCATGAGAAAGCATTCCCTGAAACCACTAAGTTCCACTGATGTTCTGAAATGGGGACCAAATAGCCATCATCAATCCGGAAGCAGCAAGCCTTAGAAAAACGCAGCGCTATAGAGATCGAAAGCGGGCGGCTAAGCTAGCTGCAAGGTGCTGGCGACCTTCTGAGTTGTTAAGATAAGACAGGTAACGGTGGTGCTGTAAGTCGAATGGAATATCTGACTGGTTTTGCGTGATTGGAACCACGTGCTTGCCAAGCGTGTGTGCGATGCCGGCTTCGTAAAAGACGTTCGGATTTTTGCCGGTGAAATCGCAAACTACAATCTGCGATCTGAAAATAAGACTGAAGACATCCTGTATAACCGTCGAATGCTGCCAGATGTCTTTCGCGCGCAAAGCCCGGAAACCTGCCTCGGCGCTAGCAGCGCTTATAGACGTGAAAACAGCCTCAAATTCTGCTGAAAACGGTGTCATGACGGAGACTAGGTCTGTTTCTACAGCGCCCTCTGGCACTTCGAAGACTGCTGGCGCAAATGTGACCATTCGGGTGCGGCTGCTCGCCGTCGAAATTATGTCCGCAGGCTCCCCATACATTTCGTGAATGTATTCCTCGATGATCTGAAGGTTCTGGGCGTCCTTTTCGACCAGGTTGAATATGACTGCGTGCGCGTTCCCCGAGTAATCGGGATCATTGAAGCTAAGGCTCCGAAGAAGACGATCATGGTTTGTTATAACGGACATCTCGCCAGTGTGCGCGCCAAGGGTCTGCCAGTCACCGGCATTGAAATTTGCGACGGCTAATCGACACAGATTGATAAGACGCTTGCGTTCAATTTTACTCATCCCAAGTGAGAACATTTTCGCCGATCTTTCCTTGTATGAGTATAGCCGCTTAGTGGCCCAAAATTGTCTGCATTCGACCCTGTAACGCCGCAGATAATGCAGCCCGTCCTTCGGCATTGTTGAGGTAGCGAACATATCTCAGATGCCGAAGATCAAAGGGAATATCGCCCTCATTCTGCGTGACCAGAATAACCTCCCGGCCAAGAGCATGGGCAATTCCTGCTTCGTAAAAAACGTTTGGGTTTCTGCCTGTGCAATCACAGATTACGACTCGCGAACGGTCAATCAGCGACACAACATCCTGAATGATTGCAGGGTTCTCCCAGATGTCGTCTGCACGCCTGCAATACAGACCTGCATTCTCAGCGGCCAACTGGATCGCACCATAGACTTCGTTGAACCCGGCATCGAATGGCATCATTGCCGACGCGAGGGTCGGTTCGATATTCTCATGATCCTCGATCCGGAATACTGTCGGTCGTTGACGGCGCGGCTGTGCATTACGGAGCAGGAAGCGGTACAAATCGACTTCTTTAACGGCCCAGTGATTTCGGGAGAATTCAAAGTCTCGCGGCATATCAAGAGAGTGCCGATTTGCATAAATTAGGATGTTTCGTAAGGGGGCTACGTCTGGATCTATAGCATACTCAAAGCGAACCTCACCGTTTACGATGCGTGCCCTGATAATTGATCCGACATATGCAATTTCATCGCCAGTGCCTTCCTGCATGAACAGGCAGGGCAAACGTGCGAGACTGTCTAGGTCGATGCCGTCTGCAGTACGAAATTGGTCGGCTACGCTGTCCTCGGTGTATTCAAAAACCCTGCCAACCTCCATTGTTTCATTGCCGGTGTTCCATGGCACCGACCGCATGATCAAGTTGAACATTCTGTTGTCCTCTCAAAATTGCTGTCGTTCGCCCACCAGTGCCAGAAATTCTGACACGTCCATCAGCCACCCCTGCTGAGCAGGCCGGAAACTTTCGTGAAGCTTGCGTGGCAGCACAAGCTGAAGTTGCTTGACTTGCATCTCGCTAGTCTGGTTTTCGGATATGCCTGGCTCCAATGTCAGCAGATGCTTGTTATCGATCCGCTCGGCTTCGGACAACACCTGCCGCCAGCGATCTTTCAACGTAGATTTGGCCCCCAGCATGGTGAGTTTTTCTGCCGGGAAAGCAGGGTCATGATAATGCTCGTGGCCCGGAAACAGGAAGTCGGGCTTGTTGCGGTTCTCAGTCTCCTTACCGCGCGAATACCGGATGCTGTTGGCAGTAAATACCGCCTCTAGATGATGCTCCAGCGCTTGCCCTGCGCGGGACTTGCGCCGATTCTGGACGCTGAGGGAGAATGACAGAAAGCCGTCCACGTCCGCGCCTTCTGGCGCATTAAACCCGCCTGCAATGCGCTCTGCCACTATGCGCCGCTCCAGCCTGCGGAAAAGCTGCTCTTCCATGTCGAGCCAGCCCAGCAATGCGCCGTCCGGATCGTCTGCCGGGGAAACGTCTGTCACTGCTGACCGGGCTATTTCGGAAAAGATCTTCGTGGTCGGGAATGTCATGCCGAACTGCTCGATCAGATCATCTAGTCGGTCCGCCTCCGGCTCTTCCGGCTCAATACCCAGCTCGTCCAAGATATAGCGCGCCGCAAAGTCCAGATCGGGATTGCTGGTGCCCGCGATCTCCTGAACGGTGAACTCAAACTCTGGCTGGTCCTCCAATCCGAACAGCCACACAAGCTGGTTCTGGATCGTGCTGTCGACCGGCGTGACAATGACCATGGCAGTGCCGTCACGACAAAGAGCAATGAACAGCACGTCGCCTTCCTGCATCATCCCGGTAACTTCGTTGTCGGGGTAATAAAGACGGTATTCGGTGCGGGTCGCGTGCTTTCGCCGTGAATCATACCAGGTCAGAATGCTGTCAGTTGTGACGGCTTCCTGTTCTTGGCCAAGCCATATGTAGCGGGCCGGAATATTCTTCTGGTCATCATCTCCCAGCAACCGGCGCAGCGGCGCGGAACCGTTGAATTCGTGCTGGTTGGAAGTGTCCGGGCTGGTTTCGACCGCGCTTAAACGTTTAACAGCGACCCCTGCAAAGTAGTCCGAAAGCTGGCCTCGCTGCATGTTATTTTCCCCTGATTTCAAGCTTTGCGGTATCTGATTGCAGCCATTGCCCGCAAGTATCGATCACCTTGTCATGCGGCAATCTCGTTTTGCCCTTGAGGGCGCATTCCCATACTTCGGCCTGTCTCCATCCGGCTTGTGCCAGCGCAGTGCGGGTCCGGGCATCAATCTTGCGGTTACGATCAATCTTCGCGCGCCAGAAGTCCGGGCGTGTCGTTGGCATTCTGAATAGATGACAGTCATGGCCGTGCCAGAAACAGCCGTGCGCCATGATGACGGCACGATAACGCGGAAAAACGATATCGGGCTTGCCCGGCAGCGACCTGTCGTGAAGCCGGAACCTAAAACCTACAGCATGAAGCCCCTGCCGCAGGATCATCTCCGGTTTGCTATTCTTCGACCGGATTCCTGACATCATCCGGCTGCGGACCTCCGCTGCGACTATATCAACCATATGCGGCGGAGGGTTCCCGGTCGGGCCGCGATACTGGATGGGGCGCTTCGTTACTCTGGCAGCCACCTTTGGACACTGCGGCCGCAATATACGGCTGCATTGCTTTCGCCAGAGCTTCAACAACCGGAACGACCACGGCGTTGCCAAACTGGCGATAGGCCTGCGTGTCCGAAACCTCGATGCGCCATTTCCGGTCGCCACGCTCGAAACCCATAAGGCGGGCACATTCGGTCGGCGTAAGCCGCCGTGGCCGGGGGCCGGGCTGGTCAATCAGGATTTCTGATCCGTCCTTGTAATAGCGGGCAGACAGGGTGCGGGTCACATCGTCCGGTCCGAACAGGCTGAAGCCAAACCCGTTGCCCTTCGCCTGATGTTTTGCCTTGTATCCCTGCAGATATTCCCAGAGCCGGGGGGTAAGCGTGTATTTCGGGTCAACGTTCTCGTGCCGGTCCAGAATGCTGCCCAGCTTGGGGCCGTTTTCGGCCAATGGCAGCTCTAGCGTATCTAAATTGAAATCGGTGTCCTCGCGAAATCCGACGATGAATACTCGCTCGCGCTTCTGAGGAACCCATGGCTCTGAACTTATCACGCGCGTCTGAACCTTGTAGCCCAGTTCGTTTTCCAGAACGTTCAAGATCGTGGCGAACGTCCGCCCCTTATCGTGGCTGGCAAGATTCTTAACGTTTTCCAGAACAAAAGCTGCCGGGCGGTGATGCGCGATGATCTGAGCCGTATCGAAGAACAGCGTTCCTTGCGTGTCGCAAAGAAAGCCGTGTGGCCGCCCAAGCGCGTTCTTCTTCGACACACCGGCAATCGAGAAAGGCTGGCACGGAAAACCGGCAAGCAGTACGTCATGCTCCGGAATGCTCTCCGGCTGCTCTGAAAACTCGCGTATGTCCCCGGCAATTCTGTGGTTGTCGCGGAAATTGAGGGCATAGGTTTTCTGCGCGTTTGCATCCCATTCAGACGTGAAAACGCAGTGGCCGCCAATCCCGTTAAATCCGATGCGCAACCCGCCAATACCTGCGAACAGGTCAATAAAGCGGAACGCCTTATCATGGCTGGCGGGTTTCTTGCCCGCCGCCTCGCGCAACACCTTTTCGGCCAGACGGGGCAGACTTACCGTGCCATTCGCATAACGGTAGGCGGTGCGCTCCGACACCTCCAGCAGACTTCGCGCTTCGTCTTGGGTTAGGCCTGCCTGACCGCATAACTGAGTGAATCTTGTAGTCCTTACAGACGTTTTGCGCATCGAAACCCCGCTCTGTGTCAATTTTTGACACCGTGGCAGAAAGGTTCCCAGCTTGCAATAATGTTCTTTGTGTGTTCTCACTTTTTGGCGGTCGGCCATTGGATCCGAAATTGGACGGCAAACTTTGGGTGGTTAGCTGACCGGCGGCTTTTACTTGGTTTCGCGTTTAACCAGCCTAACTTCGTAAAGCCATGGCCATAGCTTTCCTGTCACGAATAGTCGCTGACGATCCCCATCCCAAGCAATCCCGTTCAATACCGCATCACGATCCTTCGAGGTCGCACCCGGAAGTTTTTGCAAATCGATTACGGTCCGCACGGCACCCGTATTTGGATCGATCCCCGCGATAAAGTTAGTCATCCAAATATTGGCGAAAATCATTTTATCGACGAGTTCAAGCTCGTTGAGCCGGGTAAGTGGACGTCCATTGATCGTGGCGGAAATGGTTTTTTGCACGCTGTAGTCTAACGGATCTAGAAAGCGCAGCTTATCGGTTCCGTCGGATGCGACAAGCGCGTTTTGGTAGGTGGTCAGACCCCATCCTTGGAAGGGAAATCCGCCGTCGCTGCGCACCGGAGTTAAGTCTTTCAAACGCCAGCGGTGAATTACCCCATCCGTCCATGTGAGACTGACGAGATCCTCCTGCCATAGCGCAAGACCTTCTCCGAATTGGTCGGATGGAATGCGCTGTCTCTCAACCTCTGCGCCCGTGCGCAAATCGACCTTTCGAATGGTCGATTGGCCAGCTCTTCCTGTGCTCTCGTATAGGTATCCGTCGTGCCACAACAGACCTAGGGTGAAGGCAGTCGGATCGTGAGGATATCGCGCAACTACCTCGATGTCGTAGATCGCCGGTGCGACCTGCTGACCGTCGATTGCATAAGGCAATTGCGATGGATGGTCCGCCAGCGCAAGCGGAGCGCACAGCAGCAATGCAAAAGCGAAAAAGCTTCGGACCATCCCTCGCCATAGAATGTCTTGTTTTAATAAGCCAATCGCTAGCGCTCAACGGCGGTCATTGGGGTCGTTGGGGTCGTTGGGGTCGTTGGGGTCGTTGGGGTCGTTGGGGTCGTTGGGGTCGTTGGGGTCGTTAGAAGCCATCAGTTTCGTTTAGTAAAGCGGTCAAAGCTATCGCTCACGATTTCGTTCTCAAATCCATCTTTCGGTTCGTCGTTTTCGTAAACAAGAACGGATATGGTCATCTCATGTCTGGGAGCGAATACCGCTAATTCGCGAACCGCTTCCTGATCATGCCAAACACCTTCGTCGTGCCGCACACCGTAAGTATCTGGCGAGACAACGGCCGGAGAGGCTGCCCAAGAATCCGAAGGAAGCTCACTACCCCTATCGAACCATATTCCTCTTTGGCGCGCGCGTTTGCTTCGCCAATTCCACAGAACGAAACCGTTGGTAGCCGCAACGACTGCTGCGCATTCACTGGTGCGATCAACCCATTTGAGCGCAGCTGCCGTTCGCGATACATCGTATCGGCTGACGCAATTCTCCAGTAGATCGAAAGTGAAATCGGCGCGACGGATTTGCCTGTCGAAATCGTGAGTCGGCATCAAGATATGCGAAGCGAACTCGTCGGCCTCCTGTTCCATTGCCTTTCGTGCGGCATTGCGATCAAGCCCAGCAAGTTGCTGCTCGCCGCATTCGAACCCACCGGGGCTTTTATGCCTATGCACGAGGTAGTGCCCAAGCTCGTGAGCCAAAGTAAAATTGACTCGGCCAGGCGATGTTATTCCTGGATTATAGAGGATCGCCCATTTGTCGCGGACAGGGCACAACGCTCCTTCGAAGTTCTCAACCTCTGCCTCCTTGATCGCCAATATAGAATCGGGGAAGCGCGCCGAATATTCCATTGCCATCGTTTTGACATCGATGGGAAACCCGTGCGGCCATATTTTACCTAAGAATGCTGCCCAACCGCGAGGGGTCGTCGGTTCCTTCATTGGTCATCGTCCTCCTCCGCAAGCAGGTCGAGGATTTGGCTCAACTTTTTTTTCACGTTCTTATCGGCGCTTTGAAACCTATGGAAGAAAGCCTCGTCCTGCTCGTCCGTAGAAGGCTCGCTGCGTTTATCGTCGAGTAGATATTCCGTGGTGACGCCCAGCGCCTCTGCAATCTTCGCTAATTTCTCCGCAGACGGTCGCGCGACGGGTTTGTTCTCAATCTCCCACATGTAGCTCTTGCTCGCACCGGCGGCGGTGGCGAGCTGATCGAGCGTGAATCCTTTTTCTTGGCGAAGGTCACGAACCTTTCGCCCCAATGGTGATGACATGTTTGCTCCGTTGAAATTCTGTGTTCGGTATGGCTATATCTATCGCACTTGACAAGCGAACTCGTAGTAGCCATATATTGAGTACGCCAAGTCCGAACATCATATTATCGGGAAAGGAGCTTAAAAATGGCTGGCAAGAAAAGCGGCGGTAGCTATCGGAGCGCAATCAGCGGTCGATACGTGACCTCCAAACACGGCAAGGCGAGTCCGCGCACTACTGTGCGGGAGGCATCCGGAAAATCGGGGAGCTCGGGGACGCATTACCGAAGCGCAATCAGCGGTCGGTACGTCACCACCGATCACGGCAAGGCAAGCCCACACACCACGGTGCGAGAGCACTAGGAAGAACAGGAAAAAACGACATGGCTACCCGATATGTAACTAAATCGCGCAAAGATTCCGATGGCGACATCACAGCGCTTTGCAACTCACCCGAAGCGTGGTCCCCACGTATGAAAGCCGACGCAATTCGAGATATCGATGACGGGACGCATAACTATTACGTTTCGTGGACGGACGGAAAGACGACCGAGATCAAAGTTGTCAATGGATCGAACGGCAAATATCTTCGTACCGATCACGACAATACGACACGTAACAATCTGGACGATCTGCCTGATTGTTGAGATAATACTGAGATTGCGGGGTAGGGTAAAACCTATCCCGCAAAGTTCGGTTTTCGATCGTTAAAATCAACACTATGCAGACGATCTAGCTTCTGTAGGTTTTAATTGCCTTAGCATCGAGTTGTTCTGCAGGGACCAGCTGGCAATGTCGCTCCTCCGCAACCTTAATTCCGTCGTCTTCCAAAACAAATTCGAAAATCAGGTGCGAAACCGGCGAAACGACTGTTGCTGAAAAGCCAAGTTAACCTTATCGAAACATACCTACTCAACTGATATATCCCAGTGAGCGTCCGAAATTAGGGTGCAAAGCTGACATTCGTTCTGGTCAATGGTGACCAGCCGAAACGGGTACAAAGTCCTCACGCGGAGTGCCATCAACGTGCGTAAGTCGCTCGGTGGGCAGCTTGATGACGAGCCCGCTATGTTCAAGCCGATAGTCATAGATTGCGCCCAGCAGCCCAGCCATTTTCTGGCCGGTGACTTCCGCCCCGATGGCATCGAACCCGATTGCAAGACCCTCACCCATGCTGCCGGTCCAGCGCCCGACTAACACCCGAACGGGCCCAGCGTGGTGCTTCCCTGTCCTTGGCAAGACTTGCTCAACCCACTGGCGTGCAACGCCACTATCGCGCCCTTCGGCGGGAAGGCTGTGCACCTGGTAGGCGCGGGGCCGGTCTACGAACCAGCCGAGTATCGCGCGCGCTACAGTGGTATTGCCGCCGCTAGGTGTGTCTCTGAGATCAATCACCACGGGCTGCCCGGCGCGGGCACCTGCCATTGCCGCGTCGAACGCTGCAATAGTGGCGGTTTCTCCCAATGCATCATTGATGCGGAGTATGAGTTTGCCTTCTTGCTCCGTCACCGTGACAGGAGGAAGCTCGGCGCGGGGTGTCGAATAGAGGCTTGGCAGTTCGATGAAACGGGTGGTTTCTTCGCCTCGAACCCCAAGACGGCGCGGCCTATCCCTTCTACCAGCGGCTAGGACCCGCGCACCAAATGCAGCTCTGTCGCTCGTTACCGGCAGCCCAAGATCCGCCCAGAAGGCAGCAACGGCTTCCTGGACCGGGACGCCCTCAACACTGACAATCCGCTCTCCCTGCCTGATCCCCGCTTCTTGCGCGGGCGAGCCGCTTCGAACTGCATCGATCATGTAGTCGCCGTCGCTCTCGACTACCCATAAATCGGCATAGCTTGGGAAAACGGCCCAGCTGTCGGCAAGCGAGGATCCGGTGATTGCATGATGATCGGAGAGAGTAAGCAGAACACGCTCTGCATACCGCAGTAAAGAGCGGTGGTCGGTGACCTCTTCCGCTTCCATATGCAGCTTCTCTGAGATTGGCATACTCGCGGTGCCAAAGTGATCAAGGTATGCGTAGGTACGACTTATGAGCGGGCCAATGGAACGTGCATCTTCGCGGATTGATACAGCTTCGGAATCTTGGACTTCAGAAGACTGGGTGGCCGAAGCTTCAGAGGAGATGGTCGGACTGGGGAGGATAGGGCCGTTAGGCGGGATTGCGCAGCCGACGAGAGAGGCTGGAACAATCAGGAGCAATAGATACCGGTGCATGGTGGGCGATGTAGCTGCCGCCTAGAAAGTCGGCAAGCCAAAGCCCGCAACTGGGTCGAAAGCGGTCATTTGGCTTGCAACACAATCATCCTATCATCTTCTCAACTGCTGCCCCGATCTGTCCTGCCGCATCGAGCACATGCTCGTCGTCCATATGCGCGTAGCGCGCGGTGGATTGAACGCTAGCATGGCCCAGCAACCGACCAATCATTGGCAGCGTTTCCTTGTTCATCGCCGCGTGGCTCGCGAATGTATGCCGTAGATCGTGCACGCGCAGGCCCGGCAGTCCGGCCTGCTCGCGGAATTGCCGCCAGAAAGTGTCTATGGCGCGCATGGGTCGGCGGTAAGGAGTATTCCAGAACATCCATGGGATTTTCTCATAACGCGGAATTGTATCAATAATGGCCCGCGCCTCGTTTCCCAGCCAGACCATGCGAGGCCCGGTCTTACCGTGGCGCAGCTTGATCCGGGTTCCGTGAATATCCTGCCAATGCAGGCCGAGTATTTCTCCACGCCTGCAACCGGTGAGCAACAACAGCGTTGCCGCCTTGGCTGCCAACGAACGCATGGCGTGATCGCCGTCGCGCGCTCGCGCTAGCACCAACCCAAGGCGCGCAAGTTCCTCATGCGTCAGAAACCGCTCGCATTGGCGGCGGCGGTTCATACGCACCACACGGCATGGATTGGTGTTCTCCAGCCTGTAGCCCCATGCTTCGGCCTTGTTGAGCATCAGGCTGAGCAGACCGAGCGCCATATTGGCCGCGCCCGGCCCGGTCTGGCGGTTCACCTCGGCAAACCATCTCGTGACATGCTCCTCGTTCAGTTCGTCAATACACAGCTCCGCAAACGCATTCTGGAGGTACAAGCGGCGATATCCGCCATTGATGTCGTAGGTTTTCGGAGACCAGCGCGACGCCCACTTTTCCCAGAACTCGTCGAGGAAATCGGTGTAGCGCGGAGCCGAGCGTATCCGCTTGCGATTTGTGGCCGGGTTCTCTCCCATCCGCGCATGGGCGAGCACCATCCGCGCCACTTGCGTTGCCTGCGTGCGCGTGAGGACCGACGCTGGTCCAAGCGTGACCGTCCGCAGCTTCCCGCCCATCCGCGTCTGCACAATGTAAACGTTCCTGCCCGACGCGTAATGACGAATGCCGAATCCATGCTCGATTGCCAGCCAAGTGGTGGTGCGCGGCTTGCCCCTCGGAATCCGGATGAGGCTGACATCGGCTCCGACCTTTGCCAGCGCGTCCTCGACCACCTGCCTGAGCGCGAGCGCAGTCATGTTCTAAGGCCAATAGCTGAAGCGAGCGAACCCGACACGCGCTGCGCGGCGTCGGCCACGAACTCATCAGCAAGGTGCGCATATTTGGCAGTGGTTTCGGGCAAAACGTGCCCAAGCAACTTGCCGATGGTCGCCAGCGGCACGTCGTCCATAATAGCGGTCGAGGCGAAGCTGTGCCGGAGATCGTGAATGCGCACATCTGGGAGCGCGCAACGGCGGCGGAACTTCGACCACCACATGCCGACATTGATGGGTTTCGTGCCGGTACGATCGGGAAACACAAACGGGCAGTCGCTTCTTTGCTCAATCCCTTCGAGCACCGCGAGCGCCTGACTGTTGAGCCATATGAGCTTGGGTCCGGTCTTGCTTTCAGGGAGCACAAGGCGAGGCGGCTTTACCCAGTCCCAGCGCAGCTTCTCGATCTCGCTCCGGCGCGCTCCGGTATAGAGCAGCAACCGGATAACCGCGACCTGCTCTGGGGCTTCATTCTCGCAGGCGCGCAACTCTGCACCAATACGTGCATATTCGCGCGGGGTCAGATAGCGCTCCATCGCCTGCCGCTTGTAGCGCGGCATTCCGCGACACGGGTTTGATCCCTTGCGGCGCATCCGCAGCGCCTCGGCATATTTGAGCAATGCCGCCAGAACCGGGACCGCGCGATTGAAGCGCGCTTCCTTCTCGCCTGCGCATGCATCGCGCCAGCGCACGACCTCCGCCTTTGAGACATCGGCAACGAGGACCTCGCCAAAGTGCTCGGCAAGGTCAATTCTCCATGCATTCGCATTGCGCTTCGCGGTTGATGGCTTCCAGACCCTTGCGAGATCATCGAAATGGGTCGCGACGAAATCGTTCATCGTCGGGGTTGATTTAACCACTACTCGTTTTGGCAAGCCGTCCAGCGCCGCTTCTGCGAGCAGACGACGCGCCTGAGATCGCGCAAGTAAAGCATCAAGATCGTCGGTTTTGCCGAGCGTGATCCTGCGATGCTTGCCACGATGCCTAAGCCGAACGAACCAGAAGTAGTTGCCAGTGGGCCGAACTCGCAATCCGAAGCCAGCCAACTCGGTATCCCAGATGCAATATTCGTTCGCTTTTAGCGGCAACTTCCGGCGTGCGAAATTGCCGTCCAAAAAGGCCCTGCGGCCCGCTTTTCTTCGCATGGGGACCATATGGCCATCGCTCATATCCGAACTGTCGCCCAAAGTCCCGGAATTCTGCGCATTTGCGGGGACCAGATAGCCATCCGCAGCTACCGATCTGCTAAGCGCCAGATTGAACGCGCGCGCTGATTCTACTGCACTTTTTCCCATAATGGTGCGGCATGCCGCGTTCGGTGTGCCATCGCCGTCGACGATAACGAGGTCGACCTCGTCAGCACGCCGTACAATCTTTTGGCTCATATCGTCAGCGCATTTGCTCAAACTGTCGATCACGGTGAGGCCACCGCGCTGAAGTTGCCGGGCTACCCCATTGGCCATATTACCATGACCGTTGCGACTTTGTGCATTCAAAAACAAAAGCGCCCGTCTTTTGGATTGCATATTGAGTCTAATGGTCATCCCTAGCCGCCGTACTGCGGTTATCTGGTCGAAGGGTCGTCCGGCAACTGATTTCGGGGTCAAACCAACCCTTTTACAGTTCATGCTTTGGGGGCCTTGCTGTCCGGTTCCTTATAGGTTGGGCCAGCAAAACGGAATGGCAGTAGGGAACTTAGAAGCAGAAGCCCTACGCCGCTTACGATCATAACGTCGGCCAAATTGAAAGTCGGCCAGTGCCAAGTCCCGACGTAGATGTCGAGAAAATCGGTCACCGCGCCATGACGCACTCTGTCCACGATGTTTCCGATGGCGCCCCCGGCGACCAGACCGAGTGCAAATGTCTCGGCAAATTTTGTCGCTCGCACTGCCCAAATGAGGATGCCGATCACGATCGCCATTGATAATCCGGCAAGCAATAGCGGATAGGCCGAGAATATATCTTGGAACATGCCGAAACTGACCCCTGTGTTGTAACCCAGCCTGAGATTAAGAAATGGCGCAATCTCGATTACCCGCGGCGGCTTCATCACCGCATTGACGATCAGCCATTTTGTGGCGAAATCGATGGCAAACGCGGTAGTGGCCGCAATTCCTACCAGAAATATCTTCTTGGTCAAATTCGAATAGCTCATGATCGGATGGTCCTCATTGGCTTGCAGTGCACGGCCAAAGGCGCAACTGTGTTCAGTTTGAATTGATGTAGGCTCACCCTGGTTCAGCGATGCTTAAGACGTCCCGGTCAGTGTGCGGACCGGTCTTCGTTGTGCGCCCATCGGTCTGACCCCGATTGAGCAAACGTAGCCCGTTAAGAACCACCAGCAGCGACGCGCCAACATCGGCCGCAATAGCGCCCCACAGCGAAGCAAGGCCGACAATAGTCAGTGCCGTGAACACAAGTTTGACGGCGATTGAGAATGCGACATTCTGATGAATTACAAAAAGCGTGGCGCGCGAATGCCGGACCAACCAGGGAAGTTTCGAAAGATCATCCGACATCAGCGCCACATCGGCTGTTTCGATGGCGGCGTCGCTACCCATTGCGCCCATTGCCACGCCGATATTGGCGCGCCCCATGGCCGGCGCATCATTGACCCCATCACCGACCATAGCAACCGATCCGTAGCGCCGTACAAGATCCTCCACAGCGGCCACCTTGTCGGCAGGCAGCAACTCAGCGCGAACCTCGTCGATACCGGTTTGCCTCGCAATCAATTCCGCTGTTGCCTGATTATCACCGGTGAGCATCACGACATGCTCGATTCCCGCCTGATGCAGCGCAGTGACAATGCTTCTTGCTTCCGGCCTGACGGCATCGGAAACGCCGACAAGACCCCAAACCTCCTGACCCTCACCAATCGCGACGAGCGTATGGCCAGCTGCTGTAAGTGCGTCAATATGCTGGGGGACGGAGCCAGAGATAACACCCTGTTCTTCAACATAGCGGCGTGAACCGAGCCACATGTTGCGGCCAGCCACTCCTCCGGTGACGCCTCGACCAATGATAGCCTGAACAGATTCGGCGGGTGCGGCAACGATATTCAACTCATTGGCCTTTGCCATGATCGCGCTTGCGATTGGATGCGCACTACGTGCCTCCAACGCGGCCGCCACCTTGATGATTTCATGGATGCTACGGCCTGAGAACGGTACGATCTCGACGACCTGGGGCCGACCTTCCGTCAGCGTACCTGTCTTGTCCATCGCGATGGCTTTAAGGCGCGCGGGCGTTTCGAGATGTGTCCCCCCTTTCACAAGAACGCCCTGCTTCGCGGCTCCCGCGAGCGCCGCCACGATCGTCACCGGGGTTGATATGACAAGAGCGCAAGGGCAGGCTATAACAAGAAGCACGAGGGCGCGATAAAACCAGACGCCCCAGTCTCCCCCGAAAAGCAGAGGCGGTACAAGAAATATCGCGACGGCAAGGACCATCACAAGAGGGGTGTAGACACGCGCGAACTTCTCCACCCATTGTTCACTAGGCGCGCGCCGGTTCTGTGCCGAGCCCACCATGCGAATGATCTGGGCTAGTGTCGTGTCATTCGCCGCCTTGGTGATCAAAACTTCGAGCGCGCCCTCTCCGTTGATCGTCCCGGCAAAGACCTCGTCACCCGGGGCTTTGAATACGGGCACGCTTTCTCCCGTGATCGGCGCTTGGTTTATCTCGCTCTCACCAGTGACTACTCGCCCGTCGAGCGGCATCTTGTCTCCTGGGCGAACGATGATATGCGCACCGACCGGGACTTCGCCTGCCGGGACGTCGCGTTCGGAGCCATCTTCAAGCTTGATGCGTGCTGTCGGTGGAGCCAGTTCCATGAGGGCTGCTACAGCGCGACGTGCGCGGCCGAGGCTCCACGCCTCAAGTGCTAGGGCCAATGCGAAAAAGAAGGACACCGTAGCAGCCTCGAACCAGGCACCGATGCCGATTGCGCCCGCGACTGCGACCATCATCAGCAAATTCATATCTGGGCGAAGGCGCTTGGCTGCGAGCCAAGCCTTTGGTGCAACGTAGCGCGCCGCGCTGAGCACCGCGATTGTGTAGAGCAGAATGCTCGGCAAGGGAGTTGAGCCTAATCCATGTTCTCCTGCCTCGAAAGCCGCTAACACACCGCCAGCCAGCAAGGCATGGACAGCAAACCCTAGCGCCGTAAACAAGCCGCTCGCTGTCGTCAGCCAAGACTGAACCCGCTTACGGCGGACTTCGGTTTGCGCTTCTTCGCTCGTTTCACCCTCGGTCCACGGCTCCGCTCGTAGTCCAGCGCGGGTAACAGCCTCTACAATGCTGGCTTCAAGAGAAACGTTGGGCTTCATATCGATCGACATGCGGCCATTGAGCAGATCGAAAGCGAGCTTATCTTCCCCGACCAGTGGGCCGACTTCGCGCTTCAGCGCTGCGATTTCTTCGGCACAATCCATGCCGTGAATGCGCAATAGAATTTGATCGGACATAGGTGTTGGACGTGGAGAACCGAGCGCTTCGCGCACTTGTGACCCGCAGCACGCTGCGTCTTCAGAAACTTCAACAGGATCCAGCATATGCGGCGAACTTTCAGATGTTTGCCAAAGCTTAGCATGCATGCCCTTTTTGGCTACTGCGGCCTCAATCTCTGCCGCCGCAATTTGATTAGGTGTATGTACAGTCATGAAACCGTTCTCAGTGTCGAAGGCTAGCGTATCTTCGCCTCCGACGAGTGGGCCCACTGCAGCACGGAGCGTGCGAACCTCGTTCTGGCAGGTCAGACCATCAATTTTAAAGCGCAACGGGTCTGGAAGACTGATTGTTTTGGTCATGATTTTACCACCATATTTCAAATTGGAGGGACTTATTTCGACACGCGGCACGCACCATACATTCTGTAGCCACTACAGAAGCAACAAGTATCTCGTTTCTGGTTACAAGTTGTCCACAGAAATCGTATTGCCTTATTCACCGCTCGATCTGCCGATCCGAACCGTACAGATCACTGTACGCGATAGACATCTGTGCTAGGGTTTTGCTCGCACACGCAAAAGCAGGGGCTTTTAGACCCGTCAGGCTGATAATGGTTTATTGTGAACTAGCCCGACACGGATAAATAGCAATCAGGCTGGAGCCCGGCGCTAGAAGCCTAAATTATTGCTGCGCTTTCTAGTGGAAATAGGTCCTTATGTAGATTCTTGTTCTGATAAATCCGTCGGCGAGTTATGATCGGCCAAGACTTCGATGATCCGGCAATCAGCGATTTTTCCGTTAGCACATGAGCCGATCATACGGGAAAGTTCCTGTCTCAATCCAAGGAGCCGTGAAATCCGGTCGTTGACCGCGACAAGTTGATCTTGGGCGATCCGGCTGACTTCCTCGCATGAAGCGTCAGGTATCTCGCTTAGTCCTAGCATAGCTCGGATTGATGCAATATCGAAGCCAAGCTCGCGCGCATGACGAATGAAGCTGAGCTGCTTGACGTCCGCTGACCCATAAAGCCGCCGACCGCTTTCTGTCCGACCGGGTTTCGGCACGAGGCCTATCCGCTCGTAATAGCGGATTGTCTCAATCTTCACGCGGGCCCGCCGCGACAAAACACCAATTGTAAACATTTTTCTCCATTCTGTAGTTACTATAGATTGGAGTAGCAAATCGTCTGGAGCCTGTGAACCGGGCAATTCGGGGAAAGACCGATTATCGACGCTGTCATAAACGGAGTAGTCCACCGGTGGTGTTTTTTTGGAGACTCCAAGTGTCCGGTCCCGGCATTTGATGGGTTGGATTGAGCGTAAATCCGTTTGGTTCGGTTGTCCATATTTTGCAGATGTATTCGAAGGGAGTGAGCCCCTTGAGGGTCTTCAGCCGCCGACCATAATTGTTAGGCATTGATGAAGACGTGGAGATGCGCAGTTAGCTGCGCATGGCTGTCATTATGATATCGTTTGACGGTCGCCTCCTTGATTGTTCGGTTCATCCGTTCGACCTGCCCGTTGGTCCATGGATGCTTGATCTTGGTGAGCCGGTTCTTGATCGCATTTTCTTCACAGCACATGTCAAACATGTGAGTCATGTAGGTGGCGGTCGGGCCGTCAGCATAGCGCGGCGGGGAAGGTGAACGGAATACATTGTCGGTCACCACGGTGTGGGTTTTGTATGGCTCGGCCTTGATCAGGGAGACCAGAAAGGCTGAGACTGTCACCCGGTTCGCCTTGGCCACGAGCTGGACGAAGGCGAACTTTCTGGTGCGTTAAATGCCGACATATAGGTGAAGCTTGCCTTCTGCGGTTCGGACGTCGGCGATGTCGATATGGAAGTAGCCGATGGGATAGCTTTTGAACTTCTTCTTTGGCGCCTTGTCCCAGTCACTTCGGGCAATCGGCTGATCACGTGGTGCTGCAAACAGCGGTGCAGCGACGAGCGTGTCAGGAGCGGGATCGTTGCCTGCAATGCGTAGAGGCAGTCGTCCAGCGGCAGTAGTGTATGTCGACGGAAGGCAACGATGATGGCCTCTTCTTCGATGATCAGGACGGTGGACTTGGCATCCTTCCATTGAAGGCTGAATATTACACCATCAAATGCCGGGACTGAACACCAAGCGATCATGCTGTATTTTGATAAGGAGAGGGCGCCACATTATTTTATCACGTGCGCTAATCCAATCGTTTCAAATTCTATCTGCGTTCGGGGAATATTGATCCGGTAAGACTTGTCCATTCATCCTCTCTCAGGTTAGTGACCTTATAGCTTTTGACGTCCTGATTCCGACAGGACCTTCACGAAAGGTAAAGTTTTGCGCAATGATACTCAAATCTGGCTACCCTATTGCGGGTCAGGACCGACACCCGGCGAGTGGTTGGCCCGCTGGAACTTCGATCCATTAATTGGTCTTGGATTGTTAGCAGGCTTCATTATCTGGCACAGATGGGGAGCGCGCGAGGAGCGAACTGCGGCCGTTGCTGCGAGCGTCGTGGTGGTGGGGCTGTTTATGAGCCCCTTCTGCGCCCTCGGATCTGCATTGTTCGCAGTTCGCATAGTCCACGATGTAATCCTTGCTACAGTGCTTGCGCCTTTGATCATGCGAGCATTCGCGCTCGATCGCTGCAATTTTTCCGGAACGCTGATTCTCTGGACCGGCATACACGCATCCATTTTTCTCGGATGGCATGCACCGGTTCTTTATGAGGCTGCCATGAACTCCAGCCTAATGTTCTGGATTATGCAAATATCGATCACGGGTAGCGCGGCGATCTGGTGGAGCAGGGTATTGCGAGCACCTCCGACGAACGCGGTGGCGGCGTTGCTGGCAACGATGCTTGTCATGGGTTTGCTGGGCGCACTTCTAACTTTCGCGCTGGTTCCGCTCTATGCGCCGCATTATCTGACCGCCGCCGCCTGGGGGCTGACTCCGCTGGAAGACCAACAAATGGCCGGGGTCATTATGTGGGCTCCGGCGTCTTTCATCTACCTGCTCGCCGCTTTGGGCTTACTCTTTCGCTCGTTTCGACCCGAGCCGATCCGTTGATCAACGGGCTACGCGAGTGGGCTGATCGCTATCGCGGGCGCGGCAAATTCACTCCTGTAGGAGTAACGTTCCATTGGTTCATGGCCGCAGCTGTCCTGTACCAGCTGGTCTCTGGATGGGCCATGCAGCGTTATCTCGCCGGACCGGAAAAGCTGGAGGCCTATCGCCTGCATTCCGAAATTGGCATGACGTTGCTCCTTTTCGGGGCGCTGCGGCTACTTTGGCGGCTGATGGTGCCGGGGCCAATTAACGATGCTGACAATGCGGGGTGGCGTTCAAAACTGGCCTATGCGACCGAAGGTCTGTTTTATGCCCTGTTCGTGATACTGCCGCTTTCCGGCTGGACCCTTTGGTCTGCGATTCAGCCCGCACGACCGCTTTCACTCCTAGGACTCGTAACGGTCCCGGCCATGCCTTTTCGGGATATCTCGCCCGAGTGGCAATATTGGTTGCTCTATGTCTCCGAAATTGTGCATGTTGGCGCGGTCATTATTCTCGCTCCGCTGGTGCTGCTTCATACGATTGCGGCACTGAAGCATCATTTTTGGGATCGCGACGACGTTCTTGAGGGCATCTTGCCAGAGGTACCGGATAACCAGTGGCACCCGGGAGGGCCGAACTATAGTCGGCCAGGTGAGTCCTCTCATCCTCCGTCATAAGCCGACTGATGCGGAGCATCGTCCGGTTGCCGTACCTCTTTCCCGATGCCCAAGCTTCCAACTGCGATTTCAGATAAGGAGCGGGCTGGGCGGCGAGTGGCGGATTGCCTTTGCCGATGCCAGCACCATCAGTTCCGTGGCAGCTCGCACAAGAGGCAATGCCGCGCTTTGGATCGCCTTGCTCATAAAGTTTTCGAATAGCGCAATCGCCGACATTTGTAGCGCTGCTCGCCCTGGAGGGAACAGGAAGGCTCTCATAATAGGCGGAGAGCTTTTGCCGAGCCGGCCAGTCGAGGCGGCGGGCGATCCACGCCATTTGGTCATGTTTTCGTTGACCTTGCGAGAAATAATCCAACTGGCGCGCCAGATAGCCCCGATCAAGTCCGGCAAGACGCGGCGCAAGATTGCCATTCCCTTCGCCATCAAGACCGTGGCACGAAATGCAAGCACTACGTACGCCCGCATCACCGCCGCTCAAGGCTATAAGCTTGCCAGTCTGCTCGAACCGGTCCTGCCTAGGTTCAACTACATCACAACCGGACAGAAGATAGGAGGCAGAAATAACCAGATAAAAAATTCTATTCGTCATATTGGCAAGACCCGTTTAATCGGGCACATAATATTGACAATGGAGCAAGCAGGAAAGAAACGAAGAGGTCGAATGATCGGGTTGAACATGGCCATGATATTAAGCACGGCGCTGTTCGCTTGCAAGCAACCTCCAGATTCCCGTTACATACCTGATACGATAGCTACGGAGCAGGGACTTGCCATGATGAGGGAAGTCGGATGCGCGGCATGTCACGAGATCCCCGGCATCGCTTGGCCAGAGGGTCGCACTGGCCCTTCGCTAGTCGGCTTCGATGATATCGGTCCGATTGCGGGCACCCTTCCCAATACCCCTGAAAATCTTGCATTTTTTGTGCGCAATGCTCCGCTGGCCAAGCCTGGCTCTACCATGCCCGCCATGCCGCTTACAGAAGAAGAGGCTCGCGATGTCGCGGCGTATCTCTATATTATCGACGATGAATAGCAATTCCGGCATCGTCGAAGCGTGGTGGGGCTGGCCGCCACCGGTTCTGGACCCGGCTGGTCCCTATGCGGACAGTGTGATGGTGCTTACCTGGGCACTGATCGGCATGGGCGCTGTCGTCACCGCCATCGTTGTTGCAGCCCTCTATGTTGCCATCAAAGGGCCGGAGCGGCTCAAAACCAAACTAGGTGGCGAACGAGCCGTGTGGATCGGCGGGATCGCCTTTCCCGGAATCGTGCTCACCGGGCTGTTGGTATGGGGCCTCACGCTGACTGCTTCATTGACCCACGATATCACCGGCAACGAGATGCGGGTACGCGTCACCGGCTACATGTGGTGGTTCGACGTCGAATATCTCGACGAGTCCGGCAATGTCGTGATGCGTGATGCAAACGAGCTGCACCTGCCGGTGGGCAAGCCGGTGGTGATCGAACTTGCCAGCGCCGACGTGATCCACAGTTTCTGGGTGCCCCACCTGTCTGGCAAGAAGGACATGATTCCCGGGCGAACCAATTTGTTGCGTATCCAAGCTGACAAGTCCGGTCGATATGGTGGCGTATGCGCGGAATATTGCGGCGGACCGCATGCCCTGATGGGGTTCGTTACGGTGGCGCACGACGCGAGGGGATGGAGCGCGTGGTGGCAGTCGCGCTCCAGCGAGCGGCCCGAGGCAGCTGATCGGCACGTGCCGGGCGCTCTGCCTGCTGTGGCGCGCAACGTGTCATTGCGGGCCGACAGCGATGATCTGAACGGGCGACAGCTTTTCATGGATAGCGGCTGCGCCGCCTGTCACCGTGTCGCGGGCACACTGGCGAACGGTCTCGCCGGACCCGATCTTACCCATGTCGGCAGTCGCCTTACGCTGGGCGCAGGCATTCTCCCCAACAATCGCGGCACGATGATCGGGTGGATCGGAGATAGCCAATCGATTAAACCGGGCAACCGCATGCCGAGCTATGACATGCTCTCTGCCAAGGAGATGGAAGCTATTGCGATCTGGCTTGAGCAGCAGAAATGAGCGGCACGCCACTGCAGGATACTCGTGACGCGATGGCGGGGCGCAAGTCCGAAACTGGTTTCGACCACGACCTCTACAAGCTCTTTCCTACCCATCAACCTCGCCCCGAGGGCGAGATCGAGGAACTGGAGCGGATATGGGCCAATCCGAAGGGCTGGGGCCTGCTGACGGTCGTCAATAACAATTATATCGGTTTCTTCTACGTCGCGACCGCGTTCCTGTTCTTTCTGCTGGCCGGAATTCTGGCGTTGGGAATGCGCGTACAGCTGGCCGCGCCGATGCAGGAATTCCTGTCGCTGGAAACTTACAACCAGTTCTTCACCATGCACGGCACAGTGATGATGTTCTTGTTTGCGGTCCCGATGGTAGAAGCAATCGGCATAATGCTTTTGCCGCAGATGCTTGCAGCCCGAGACCTCCCATTCCCGCGCCTGTCCGCCTATGCCTTCTGGGCTTATTTTGTAGGCGGTCTGTGTTTCTTCGGCTCGCTATTCGTGGGCCTCGCGCCTGATGGCGGGTGGTTCATGTATCCGCCCCTCACATCGATGGCCTATAGCCCGGGTATCAATACCGATTTCTGGCTGCTCGGCATTGGCTTTATCGAGATCAGCGCGATCGCCGGGGCGATAGAAATCATCGTCGGCGTGTTGCGCACCCGTGCGCCGGGTATGACGCTTGATCGCATGCCTATGTTTGCCTGGGCGATGCTGGTTTTCGCCGTGATGATCGTGATTGCTTTCCCCAGTGTGATCCTCGGTACGCTGCTTCTTGAGATGGAGCGTGCTTTCAACTGGCCCTTCTTCGACCCGACGCGCGGTGGCGACCCGCTGCTGTGGCAACATTTGTTTTGGTTCTTCGGCCATCCGGAAGTCTACATTATTTTTCTACCTGCTGCGGGGCTGATGAGTATGATGGTCGCCACCATCGCGCGCACTGAGCTGGTCGGCTACAGGCTCAACGTGCTGGCGCTGGTCGCTACCGGTTTCATGAGCTTCGGAGTCTGGGCGCACCACATGTTCGCTACCGGAATGCCGGGCGTCTCGACCGGATATTTCAGCGCGGCGAGTATGGCGGTCTCGCTGCCTGCAGGTATACAAGTGTTCTGCTGGATAGCGACCTTGGCGGTGGGAAAGGTCCGCTGGTCGACGCCGGCATTGTTCATCATTGGCAGCATAGTGGTGTTCGTCATGGGCGGGCTGACCGGAGTGATGGTCGGCATGGTGCCATTCGATTGGCAGGCCCACGACACATACTTCATTGTTGCCCATCTTCATTATGTCCTTCTCGGCGGGATGGTGTTCCCTATGTTCGCCGCCTTTTATTACTGGAATGGCATGACATCGGAGACCCCGCTTTCGGAGAAGCTTGGCAAATGGGTGTTTTGGCTGATGTTCACCGGTTTGCACATCACCTTCCTGCCGATGCATTTGACCGGCCTCATGGGGATGCCACGCAGAGTCTATACTTATCTCCCGGATCGTGGGCTCGACCTACTCAATTTTATTTCAACCGCAGGCGCATTTACCATCGCCGCTGGCGTCCTTCTGTTCCTGATTGATCTGGCTCGTAATTTCCGTTTCACGACAGAACACGACGCGGGCAACGTCTACGGTGGGGGAACACTCGAATGGCTGCCGACTGGTATGTATTCTACCCGTTCGATCCCACTTGTACGCAGTCGCGAACCGTTGTGGGACGATCCCAGAATCTGCGAAGACGTAGCCGAGGGGCGTTATTTTCTCCCCAAAAGCGCGACCGGGTTGCGCGAGACGATCATCACCAGTCCAATTAATGCAGAACCACAATATCTCCAGATCATGCCCGGACCCTCGCCCTATCCGGTGGGTGCAGCGGTGTTCACCGCCTCCTTCTTCTTGTCGCTGACTATCCAGGCGTATGCATTTGCGGCGTTCAGCGGAGTCGCGGCGTTGCTGTGCGTGCTGCGCTGGTTGTGGGAAACCGACCGCCCGATCCTGCAGGACACCGCCGATATTGGCGCGGGCATCGCCGTTCCTATCGCAATTACCGGCCCTTCGAGCCATGGCTGGTGGGCGCTCAACACTTTGATGGTCGTGATGGCTATGATCATGTTCATGGGGTTGTTCAGCTATCTTTACCTCTATGGCATTCACCCGGAGGTCTGGATCGCACCGCCCGGACTTGCGCAAACCGGCGGGATTGCTGCGCTGTTGGCCGCGGGTTTGGGCGCGGCACGATTGTCTCGCCGCATTCTCGCGTCGAAGTCAAAAGGCCAATTCCCCGGGCAGGGACCGTGGTTGATGGCAGCGATAAGCGCATTGTTGCTCGCCACGGCGATCCAATGGGACTGGACGGGATGGACCGGCAGCGGACTGGCCCCGACAGCAAGTGGGCAGGGTGCGACCGTCTTTGCGCTGCTTGCATTCCAGGCGTGTACGGTCGCGATCAGCCTGATCATGGCGCTCTATCTGGGTTATCGCAGCGGTAAGGGACTGCTTGTCGGGCCGAGTAACGTGACATTGGATGTGGTCGTTCGTTTTCTTCAATATACTGCTCTCCAGGGACTTGCCGTCGCGCTTTTCGTCCGGCTCTTTCCCGGAGTCTGACGGTATGACGCGCAACTATCGGAACCGAACTGATTGGCTGACCCCGGCGCTGGCGCTTTCGGTCTGGGCCGCTCATTTCTTCCTTCTCTGGGCTGGAAGCAGCATCTTTCCCGGGCAACCAGCTGCGCGCTGGATCGCCGCCGTGCTTACGGTAATGGCCGGAGGGACGCTCTACTGGCTCTGGAGACGGTCTCAGAACCGGTCGTCAACGTCGACTTCGGGACTTGGATTGGCGATTGCGGCTCTCGGCGTTAGCTACGGTTTCGTACCCGCGATCCTGGCGTGAAGTGGGAAAACGGCTCTTTGCTCGTCGTTCCGTCGCCAAAACCGACCTGACAATATACGTAGGCTACCATCGCCTGTTCTAGCATCAGAAGCAGGAGAAAGCCGCCGAAGAACATTGATGTGACAAAAGGCCCGTCGGGTGCCTCGTGCGCTTCCAACAATAGTTCCTCGGTCACCAGATAGAGCAACGCGATGAGTCCGAAAGAGAACAGCCCTGTCAGCAACGGGGCGGGCAGGACGGCGGCGGCTCTTCCGGCCAAGGCACCAAGTGGCAGAAGCAATCCGACGGCAGTCACCGTTGGCAGGAGCTTGCCGGTACGCCAACCGCGCGCGGCAAGTCCGAGCGCGAGGGCGACGCCGATAAATAAAACCTCTAATGATAGTGCGATAGTAAGCAAAAGACCGGACTGCAGGGCTGCGACGAAGCCGATTCCCAGCACTAGGCCGTCGGCGAATAGATCGGCCCCGATGAGAGTGGTAAGCGCAAGCGCGCCTTCGCGCTGTTCTCCCAATCGCCTAATCGCCAGCATGAGCACGCCGCCAAGCGCTCCACCCACGAGAACTGCGACAGGAGAACCGGCGTGCTTGAGATCGGGAAGGATCTCGCCTGCCGCCGCTGCAAACACCACCCCTGCGGCAAGATGCTGAACGCCTGCTGTGAAGGCTCGTCCAGGCCTACGTCAGCTGGCGTAGGCTGCACCAGCGACAACGGCCACAAGCGGTATAAGAGTATAGAGTAGCGCCTGCATTCGCTGGAATCTGCTTTTCAATCTGCACCGCTTGGCGATATTATTAGTGACTGTGAGATTGCCCCTCCGCAGCACTTCGGCGGTGAGTGGGGACAAGATCCGCATCGCATTCACTTTCACTGCAGGGCTCGAGTGTCGCGTGCCCAATATGGAAATCTTCAGCAAGACGCATCTTAATTGCGGTTTTCAAACTCTCAAAATTTTCGAGCGAAGCGGCCTCAAGCACAACATGTGCCTCAAGCGCGCGTACGTGCTCACCAAAATTCCAGATATGCACATGGTGGACCCGCGCGATGCCGTCGTGCTGCCGCAGCGCTTCCACGATCTGGTCAAACTCTAGGTCGCCAGGAACCGAACCCATCAACAGCCGGACAGTCTTGGGAAAGAGCGAAACGCCCTGCCAAATAACGTAGCTAGCGATAACCAACGTTATGATGAGGTCAGCGACGTAGAGGTCATAAAGGATTATCAGGATGCCCGCAACGATCACGCCCACTGACGCTAGCGCATCCGAGACATTGTGAAGAAATGCAGCTTTCATGTTGATGCTGTCATGCGCACCCCGATAAACGATTATCGCCGTCACCAGATCGATCACCAATGCTATCCCGGCAACCCAGATGACCGTCCACCCTTCTACTGGCTGCGGATCGGCAAACCGATTGATCGCTTCCACGATGAGATAAAAGCCGATAATGAGCAATGTTGTAAGATTGATGAGCGCTGCGACCACTTCGCCCTGAGCGTAACCAAAAGTCATGAGCTTGTCGGCAGGACGTCTACCGATTTTACGCGCAAACCAAGCGAGACCTAGCGAGGCGGCATCGCTGAAATTGTGCAACGCATCGGCAATAAGCGCCAGAGAGCCCGACAGGATACCGCCCACGATTTGCGCAACGGTCAGCAACATATTTATCGAGACCGCGAAAATGAGCTGCCGGTCGCTCAGATTTTCTTCGCCATGGCTATGACCGTGAGTGACGTGTTCGGCGTGGGCGTGGTCAGTTGCCATTATGAACCTTTTCTTTGCAAGCTATCACCGAATTATAACAGGCTGAAGATTCGGGATTTTCAGAAAAGTTCGATGGCCATTGATAAAAAAGCTCTTCAAGCCAATAAAAACCACCGCAAACCCGAGGATGGTTGTAGGCAAACGGGAGCGCGGCATTTTTGATCTTTTCCCTCCATGCGTAAACTCAGGCATAAGGATATTGACGGCTACCATCAACACAAAAACGGTTCCGAATGTTAAGGTATCGGATTTCGTGCAAATGGCGCATGTGCTCCTCGGCAGATATACGCTCACGGGGACGGCCGTCAATCCAGGCGCTTAGCTGAGACCTCAGGATTGCCGGTGCTAACTGTCAATTCATAGATTTGAAATCATTGTAACATCGCTTGATGCCTCATCCCATACTTCAGAAGACGAACAGTAGCTATAGCGAGCGTCTACTGATCATTT
This sequence comes from Sphingorhabdus sp. YGSMI21, assembly GCF_002776575.1. GTDB lineage: Bacteria > Pseudomonadota > Alphaproteobacteria > Sphingomonadales > Sphingomonadaceae > Parasphingorhabdus. The sequence continues at coordinate 74,713 of NZ_CP022549.1, forward strand.
CAGCATGGCCGTCACATGATCAATCGGTCGGTTGTGGTATTACGCGTAAATAGGACTTCTTGGTATCCCAGCCAGCAGGATATTTGGCTTTGGCATCTTCGTCCGACAGGGTCGGCGGGATGATGACATCATCGCCGTTTTGCCAGTTGACAGGCGTTGCCACACCCTTCCTTTCTGTGAGTTGCACCGAATCCAGCAGCCGGAGAACTTCATCGAAATTACGGCCGCTGCTCATAGGATAAAGCAACATCGCACGGATTTTCTTGTCCGGACCAATGATGTAAACAGTGCGTACGGTCGCATTATTAGCGGCGGTCCGGCCTCCCGCATTGCCGGTCTCGTCAGCTGGCAACATGTTGTAAAGCTTGGCGACCTTGAGGTCGCTGTCGCCGACCACCGGATAATCGACTTTATTACCGCTGACCTCCTCGATATCGGGAAGCCAGTCGCGATTATCTTCGCTGCTGTCGACCGAAAGGCCCAGGATCTTAGTATTGCGCTTCGCAAATTCCTCGCCGAGCCCGGCCATATAACCTAACTCAGTCGTGCAAACCGGAGTAAAGGCCTTGGGATGAGAGAAAAGGATCGTCCAACTTTCACCCATCCAATCATGAAAGCCAATGGTACCCTGGGTCGTTTCCGCTGTGAAATCGGGGGCTGTCGAGCCAATTGAAAGTGTCATGAAAAACTCCTATTTTTCGTGGGGGAGGTAGGGGACGTCGAATTCGACGCTTCGGGTGAGAAAATCGGGCACGTGAAATCCTTTTTCGCGCAGGAATACCGAGTTGAAGAGGCGTGATTGATAGCGTGAACCTGAATCACACAATATGGTGACGATGGTATGGCCGGGCCCCAGTTCCCGAGCCAGCCTGATCGCTCCTGCGACATTCACACCTGAAGAGGTACCGAGGTTGAGGCCTTCTTCCTCCAAAAGAGCGAAGGTGATGTCGAGCGCCTCCTGATCTGGGATGCGGTAGGCATGGTCAATTTCCAGCCCCTCAAGATTGCCCGTAATGCGACCCTGACCAATGCCTTCGGTAATTGAGCTGCCTTTGGCCTTGAGTTCGCCCGTGGTAAAGTAGCTGTATAGTGCGGCTCCGGGCGGATCGGCAATGCCGATCCTGATATCCGGATTGCGCGCGCGCAGTGCTTGTGCGGTGCCGGCAAGCGTGCCACCGGTTCCGACCGCGCAAATAAATCCATCAACCTTGCCATCCGTCTGGTTCCAAATTTCCGGACCGGTCGTCTCTATATGTGCGCGGTGGTTTGCCCGGTTATCGAATTGATTGGCGAACACCGCTCCGTCTTTCCTATTCCTCGCAAGCTGCTCGGCGAGGCGACTGGCAATTTTTACGTAATTGTTGGGGTTGCTATACGGTACAGCCGGAACCTCAACGAGTTGGGCACCCAGACTATGAAGCGTATCCTTCTTTTCCTGGCTTTGGGTTTCAGGTATAACGATAACCGCCTCCATGCCCAGCGCATTGCCGACCATGGTCAGACCGATCCCCGTATTGCCCGCCGTACCCTCGACGATCATACCGCCTCTTGACAGAAGGCCTTGGTCCATGGCGTCACGAACGAGATAAAGTGCCGCGCGGTCCTTGACCGACGCGCCAGGATTCATGAACTCCGCCTTGCCCAATATTTCGCATCCGGTTTCCTTCGAAGCGCGGCAAAGCTTGACTAACGGAGTGTTGCCGATCGCGGCAAGTATATCAAAACAGACGGGCATCATTTTAAGGTAAGACTCCTTGTGAAGAATTCAACCGCAGAGCCCGAATACATCTCGTTGATTTGCATTAATCTCATACGACGACGAACTGCCCCATCATACCGGCGTCCTCGTGTTCCAGGATGTGGCAATGATACATGTAGGGCAGGTCCGGGTCGGTATATTCCTCGAACCGCAAAATAACCCGAACGACCTCGCGCGGTGCCACGGTGACTGTATCCTTTAGCCCTCGTTCTTCCGGGCCAGGCGCGCGACCATCGCGGTCGAGCACGCGGAATTGCACATCGTGAATATGAAAGGGATGGGCCATCATCGAAGCATTCTCAATCTGCCAGATTTCTGAGGTGTTGACTTTTACCTTCTCGTCGATGCGCTGCATATCCATGGACTTGCCGTTAATTGTAAAGCCGCCGCCGCGCATCATACCCATGCCCATCCCCATATTGAGGACAAATCTGCGCGTCCGGACCGCATCTGTCGGATCGACGCGAGGCAAGGACAGCAGCCGGGTGGGCATGGTGATCGCTTTGCGCCGTTGAGCCGCAGGACGGATATTCAGCACCGTGAAGCGCTGCCTTTCGTTCATCATGCCCTCGCCGTTTGCACTCATCCCGCGATCCATCATTTCTCCGCGACCCTCAGGTCTGTCCCACATGCCGCCGCCCATTCGATCGTTGCCGCTCATCATGTCGCGGTTTTGCATCCCGCCGCCTCCCATCATCCCCATCATTCCCATCATTCCCATCGTCTCGATGCTGTCCGCCAAAAACGTGACCGGACTGCCATCACTTAGATCGACCACGATTTGCGTCCGCTCTCCAGGGGCAAGCACGACATTGTTCGTACGATATGGCTGTTCCAGGAGACCGCCATCGCTTGCGACCTGAGCGAAGCTGCGGCGGTCGTCGAATGCAAAGCGATAGAAGCGGGCGTTCGAACCATTGAGCAAGCGGAGCCTCAGGAGATTGCTGCGCGCCTCGAATACCGAATTAACGGTACCGTTGACGAGCATTGTATTGCCCGTCATTCCCATCATGAGATTGCGCATTGACGTGGAATAAGACAGGCTGCCGTCGCGGTTGAAGGCCCGGTCCTGCACGATCAGCGGAACATCATCGATCCCGTAATCGTTCGGCAGATCGAGCCGCTCGCTTTCAGTATCACGCACATAGATCGCGCCAGCCAATCCTTGATAGACCTGCGGGCCGGACCGCCGGTGTGCGTGCGAATGATACCAGAACATTGATGCCCGCTGACGCACCTCGAAGCTTGGCGACCATGTGCTGCCGGGCGCTATCGGCTGATGCGGTCCGCCATCCGCGCGGGCTGGTAAATGGAAGCCGTGCCAGTGTACCGTTGCCGTCTCGGAAAGCTCGCTGCTGACGTTCATCCGAACGGTGTCGCCAGCATACATTTCGAGTGTTGGGCCGAGATAAGGTTGGTTGATACCGATGGTGGGCGTATCGACGCCCTTCAAGAAACGTGAGGTGCCCCGCTGCAGATTCAGATCAAATATCCGGACACCACCTTCAACTTTGCCAGGATAAAGCGTGGGTATCTGCAGTGGATTGACAGAGCCAGAGGATATATATGATGACCGTCCGCCTCCAAGAAATTCCCGCGCAGCGATGCCTCCGATCACTAGCACGCCGCCGCCGATCGCTGCTCCTCCAAGGAGGGAGCGTCTGTTTATCATGAGTTTTTCTCCTGCGGTTTATGAGGAAGGGGATCACTCTCCTGAATATTTCTCCAGAAACCGAACGCGATGATCACAATCAATAAGAACTGCGCTATGAGCGGCTGCGACGCCGGGAAGACGCCAAGCATTTCAATGCGGGGCACGAATGGCCACGGCGTAATGCCGACCATTCCCGCCTCCTGGAGCCCCGCGACACCTTTGCCGATCAACACCACCGCCAATATGGCAATAAGGATCGCGCTGTAGCTAAGTAATTTCCCTATGGGTAGCTTGCGGCTATATCGCAGCATCGCCCAGGCGATTGCTACCAAGAATCCAATGGCTGTGCCCGCGCCCGCCAGAACTGCCACCCCGTTTCGTTCGGTCCACAACGCGGCGTAGAATAAGATTGTCTCGAAAACTTCCCGGTAGACCACGAGGAAAGCAAGACCGAACAGGAACCAGCTGGATCCCAGCGAAAGCGCCTTACTCATGGTTTTCTGGATATAACGTTGCCATTCGCCGGCCTGCGACTTGCCGTGCATCCAAATGCCCACAGAGACCAGCACTGCCGCTGCGAGTAGAGAGCCTAATCCCTCGGTGAGCTCACGGCTTGCGCCGCTGACGGCGATTAGCCGGGTGGCTGCGAACCATGTCGCTGCTCCCCCGGCCAGCGCGGCAACCCATCCTGCATGGACGTAGCGGATGCCTTCTGGGCGACCCGCCTTGCGCAGAAAGGCGGTCATGGCGACGACGATCAGAAGCGCCTCAAGCCCTTCGCGAAGCAAAATTGTAAACGAGCCTACAAAGCTCGACACCCAGTCTCCTGCCTCTTGCTCGAGAACATTGTCCGCTTGATCGAACAATTCGACCAACTCACTCGCTTGTAGTCGCACCTCTGCAGTTGTCGCACCCCGGCCAATCGCCGCTCTCAGAGCGCCCATCGAGCTTTCAATCTGGGTCAGGAGTCCCGCATCTCGCACCGCCAACATCGGTTCGAGTGGCTCGAAACCATCAAGATAGGCAGATAATGCAAGATCAGCAGCCCGGTCCCGGTCGCCGGAATCATAGGCTGAAACACTCGCGCGCAGCCGCGCGCGGGCGATATCGAGTCCCGCCGCACGACTGGCTGTCGCTTTCTCGGGTGTTTGGCGCAAAAATGCGATTAGGGCGTGAGCCTTTTCCTCGCCGATATCTTGCGTCAGTTGCGCCCGTGTTATCTGAGTAAGCGCCTCAAGATTCGAAAACCGCTGGCGCAAGTCCGCGTCAGCATCCCATATCTTCGCACCCTTGCGTGCATCGGCTTCGGAGAATGCGAATGCGCCGACATGGAAGGCCAGTGCCCATTGATCTGCACTGTCGAGCTGCGCAAAGCTCGCCATCGCCGTGCCGTCAATCCCTTGGTTGATGACTTGATAGAGGCTGAAAACGCTACGTTGTCGGGCCCTGGACATGTCGGTGAAAGCGGCAGGCGGCGGGTCCAATCCTGCAGCGCCCGAACCGTCTCCACCCCCGGTCGGTCCGTGGCAGGATGCACATTGCTGCGCGTAAAGAGAAGCTGTGCGCGACAGATTGGGCATCGCGGAAGGAGCCAAGGCCACAGGGTAGGCGAGCAACACTTCACGGCCTAGCGCGCGCGCAAGTTCGGCTACTTTGTCAGCCGGTGCCTTATCCGCTATTGCGCGCTTTAACCGATCGGCCAGTCTGATTAGATCGGGCTTGGTAGCGGTGAGGGGAAGGCCCGCGATCCGCTCGCTCGCGGATTGGGAAAATTCTACCATTTCAATATATTCGCCGCGACTGGTAACAACTCCTTCGGAAACTGCTGCGGAATAATCGACTGCAATATAGTCCAAGAGCCTCCAAGCAGTAGCTGCGTCAGGCTGTTCCGAGCCAGCAGCGAATGCTGGCGCACTGTTGCTCGACGCAATAAAGAGCGCAGTCACGATAATCTGTAATATAAGCCGCATCACATTCTTGCGCCCTCTTTGAACCTTACAAGCTTGGGCATCACGCGAATCGCCAACCCACATATGAACTGCATACTTGCTCTAGTGGCTACAGGATCAAGAAGTTTCTTGTTCGCAATTGCTATAGCTTAATCTCGGACGAATATCTTTAAAGCTGATCTCGACAATCGCGAACTCCTCGTCGCACGTCTCGCCGTGCGATCCATTTCGCTATCCAGTTTAGGCAGTCGGCGCGTGAAAAAACGGCATGGTTGACGTTGATGTGGGGAGACTCCGGGCGAGATTCTGTTCCATCGGGATTGTCACGCCGATCTTCAGGTTGAGGATGTCTGCAAATGCCATAACCCGTCTTACGCAGTGTAATTGGCGGCTTGGACAAGCATTCCGGTGGGCGGCGAAGCTGCTGAGCGAACTGGCTTGGGATGTCATGATCATGGGACGATTAATTCTTTGACGGAAGCCACCTCTATTAACTGAAAGGCTCGGGCATTTTTCTCTTTCTTTTTATTCTTCGAGAGATTAAGAGCCAGCCAGATGAAAAAATGGTTGCACATAATTGTTAGTCTTTTTCTCGTTACGGGAATGACGGCGGGGGCGATGGCTGAAGCTGCCGAGCTGGATTCCAGTTCGTGCTCCAGTGCTGTTGCGTCAGTAGACAATTGTGTAGACTTTTCGAAGCAAGGCGACGATAAGCAGCCCGATCCTACGAAAACATCGACTAATTGTAGCGGCTGTCATGGCCATCAAATTGGTATCCCTGAGCTAGTCGTCCAACCGCCCGAGCTTATTGTGGTAGCTCAGGTCAAGCTGGTGCGAGGCGACTCAAATCTTCCCCCACCGGATCATTCAGACACCTTCCGACCTCCGATATTCTGACAATTGAACTTTGGCCAGACTTGGCCTCGGCGCTTGCCGTCAGTTTGTCATTAGAGGAAGTTTCCATTCATGTTTGCCATCATTTGGCGAGGTGCCCTTTTATCCGGGCTTGGCCTCGCCCTGTTCACCGAACCCCTCGGTGCACAGGACCGTACAGTCCTGTCGCTCGAAGATGCCTTGAGCCTTGCCGGAGTTTCCGGCAGCGCGCCGGGCGCCGAAAACAACCCGCGCCTCGTCGGTCCGCGAGCTGAGACCGAGGCGGCTCGCGCACTCATCGACCAAGCCCGTTTGCGGCCTAATCCAGAAGTTTCTTTTGAGGCGGAAAACATCGCCGGAACCGGCGCTTTTTCAGGCCTTAGAGCAACCGAATACACTCTTTCCTTTGGCCAGCGACTTGAATTGGGTGGCAAGCGCGGGTCGCGCATACGTTCGGCTGAGGCAGAGGCTCGCGTCACCGCGCTTCGGGGTGACCTTTCAGCTGCCGGGCTCGCACTGTCGGTCCGCGAGCGCTATGTCGGAGCTATTGCGGCTTCCGCCCGCCTTGAGCTGGCGCGTGATATTGTCGAGCGCAACAGTGAGCTTGCGCGCATTGCAGGTGTTTTGGTTGAAGTAGGGAGGGAGCCGCCGTTGCGTGCGCTGCGTGCCCAGGCTGCACTTGCCGAAGCGCAGGCGGCCCTCGAAGCCGCTCAGGTAAGCGATCTTGCCGCCCGCAGCGCGCTCGTCGCCTTGTGGGGGGAAAGCGCGCAACTCCCAGTGGTTCAACCGGTTTTCCCTAAGATTGAACCGCCCGCAGCACTTCTGGCTAGTGATACATCGCTGCGTTTGCAGATCGCCCGGGCCGAGCGTGAAGCGGCTGGTGCTGCTATTGATCGGGAGAGGTCTCTCGCCGTGCCAGATCCAGTCATCTCGGCCGGTGTCCGCCGGTTCGAGGAAAGCAAGGACAATGCCTTTTTGGTTGGAGTGACGATCCCTCTGCCTTTCGATAACCGTAATCAGGGTAACATCGCTGCTGCACAATCACGGCTTCGCGCTGCAAGCGCGCAAGAAGCGATAATCAGGACGGACTTCGAGCTTGCAATCACCCAAGCCCGATCACGGTATCTGGCGGCCGAAACTCGAGCCGAAACCTTGTCTGAATCATCGCTACCTCAAGCTGAGGAAGCGTTGCGGCTCGTTCGGATTGGCTACCGCAACGGTAAGTTTTCGCTAATTGAGGTCCTCGCCGCTGCCGAGGCACGCGACGGCATCCGCGAAGCTTTAATCCAAGCTAGGGAAGATCGGGGCCAGCTAGCGGCGCAACTGATCTGGCTGGCTACCCAATGAGGAATTTTTTCATGAATCGTACACGTGTGGCCATCTTGATCGGCCTTATCATTCTGGTCGTCGCCGGTGCTGTGATGTTCTGGCCCGATGAAACGTCTACTCCGGTGCCGCAAGAAGCTACCGCCGAAGTTGAGGAAGGGCATGACGAAAGTCTTGTTGAAATGGATGCTGCGGGCATAAAAGCGGCGGGCATCGCAACCGAAGCAATCCAGGCCGGCGGCCTTGGTGCAGAAGTCATCGCGCAGGGTATGGTTACTGCTGCGCCTGACGGGGAGGCGGTCCTGACTGCCCGGGCGGACGGCGCAATTACCCGTGTGGTCAAGCGCCTCGGTGATTATGTGCGTGCGGGAGAGCCGATCGCCTTTCTTGAAAGCCGCGATGCATCGGATATTGCCGCTGAACGCAGCGCTGCGGCTGCCCGCGCAGCGGTGGCCCGATCTGCTTATGCGCGCGAGAAAAAATTGTTCGACGAACGGGTTACAGCTCGGCAGGATTTGGAATTGGCACAGGCTGAGCTGGCCGGAGCCGAAGCTGAATTGCGGCGAACCCAATCAGCTGCGACCGCCGCCAAAATCACTGGTGACGGGCGCTACCTTGCAGTATCGAGCCTGATCTCAGGTCGGATCACGAACGCCAACGCAACGCTTGGGAGTTATGTAACTGCAGGCACAGAGCTTTACCGTGTCGCTAATCCGTCGAAGGTTCAGATTGAAGCCGCGGTGGGGTCGGTTGAAGTTCAGCGACTTGCGATCGGTGACGAGGCGACGGTCGAGTTGCCCGATGGCCAAACAATCCAGTCTCGCGTGCGTGCAATCACGCCTGGTCTTGGCGGTGAAACGCGTTCGGCCACCGCTGTGCTCGACGTGCGGGGAAGTCTGCAGCCCGGGCTTCCTGTGCGCGTTCGCCTGATGCCGCGCCGCGGTGAGACCTCGGATGCTATTGTTGTGCCGGAGGAATCGCTGCAAACACTCGAAGGCAATGATGTTATCTTTGTTAGAACCCCTGATGGGTTCCGCGCACGCAATGTCACTATTGGGCGGCGCAGTGCCGGCCGTGTTGAAATTGTTAAAGGACTCAAGTCGGGCGAAAAAATCGCAACCACCAACGCATTTTTACTCAAGGCCGAACTCGGCAAGGGCGAAGGCGGGGAGCACTAGATCATGATTGCACGACTTATTGCGCTTTCCGTCCGCGCACGCTGGACGGTCCTGTTCCTGTTCCTTGCTGTAGCCGCCTTTGGCACCTGGCAGTTGTTCCAGCTTCCGATTGATGCCGTACCCGACATCACGAGTAACCAGGTGCAAATCAACACGGCCGATCCGCGTCTTTCGCCAGAGGAAATAGAGAAGCTGGTCACTTACCCGGTCGAAATCTCTCTGGCCGGTATCCCGGGACTCGAGACAACCCGCTCAATATCGCGCAACGGATTCAGTCAGGTTACGGCGATCTTCTCCGAATCCACCGATCTGTATTTCGCCCGGCAACAGGTGGGCGAGCGGCTAACCCAAGTTACCGAAAACCTGCCCGCCGGCGTGCAGCCACAGATCGGCCCAGTTACCACCGGCTTGGGCGAAATTGTGATGTATACCGTTGGCTACACCAATCCCGATGGGAAGGGTGCAAAGAAGGTCCCCGGGCGGGCTGGCTGGCAGCCGGATGGTAGCTATCTCACGCCCGAAGGCGAATTGCTGACCGACGAGATTTCGAAAGCCGGATATCTGCGAACAGTGCAAGACTGGATCATTGGTCCTCAACTGAAGGCGGTGCGCGGTGTTGCGGGCGTCGATTCAATTGGCGGTTATGCCAAGACATTCGTCGTCGAACCCGACCCGATCAAATTAACCAATTACGGAATTTCCTACAGCGAACTCGGCGAAGCTTTGGAAAATGCCAATCTGGCGGTAGGTGCCAATTTTTACAACCGTAAAGGTGAAGCCTATCTCGTCCGCGTCGATGCACGCGTGCGCTCCGGTGATCAAATCAGCAATGCAGTGGTCGCAACGCGCGGCGGGGTTCCGATCACGGTTGGTCAGATCGCCAACGTCAAGGTTGGTGGCGATTTACGCACCGGTGCAGGCAGCCTGAACGGCCAGGAAGCCGTAATCGGCACCGTCCTTATGCTGATCGATCAGAACAGCCGAATTGTGGCGGAATCGGTATCGGAAAAAATTGACCAGGTTTCGAAAACGCTACCGCCCGGGGTCGATGTCGAAATTGTTCTGAACCGCGCCGAATTGGTTGGCGCGACGGTCGGAACGGTTGAATCCAATCTCACCGAGGGTGCTTTGCTGGTGGCGGTTGCGCTCTTCTTGCTATTGGGCAATTGGCGTGCGGCGATCATCGCCGCTCTGGTTATTCCGTTCTCCTTTCTGATGATGGCAACTGGGATGAACACATTCGGCGTGCCAGGTAATCTCATGAGCCTGGGCGCGCTCGATTTCGGCCTGATCGTCGATGGCGCGGTCATTATCATTGAGAATTGTCTCGCACGATTGGCCCATCGCCAGGAACAGGAAGGGAGGCTACTGGCCCTTAATGAAAGGCTAGAGGAAACAATGCATGCGGCGCAAGAGATGATCAAGCCGACTGTATTCGGTCAGGCGATCATTCTCCTCTCATTCGTGCCGCTGCTGATGTTTACCGGTGTCGAGGGCAAGACCTTCTCGCCAATGGCGATTACGATCATGCTGGCGCTGTTCTCGGCATTCATTCTTTCGATCACGCTAGTACCTGCGCTGGTGGCGCTGCTCATTCGCGGGCGCGTTGCCGAAAAAGAAGTGTGGATGATCCGTAAGAGCAAGGACCGCTACCTGCCTCTGCTAGACAAGGCGCTTGCCCGACCTATGCCGTTTATCGCCGGGGGCTTGGCATTCTTTCTGGCGGCATTCCCGGTCTTTGGATTGCTCGGCTCGGAATTCATTCCTCAACTTGACGAAAAGAATCTGGCAATTGCCTCTACGCGCGTCCCGTCGGTCAGCGTTGATCAATCCCTTACGATGCAGCGCAAGGTAGAGGCGGCTGTTTCCAAGCTTCCTGAAGTCGAGTTGATGTTTTCGAAGACTGGTACGGCCGAGGTTGCTACGGATCCGATGCCGCCCAATATTTCTGACGGGTTTGTAATCCTGAAGCCGGATGAAGAATGGCCGGCCGGAGTGGATAGCAAAGCAGACGTCGTTGAACGGATCGAGGAGGCCGTGAGCGGTCAGCTCGGGCAGGTCTACGAAGTCAGCCAGCCAATCGAGCTGCGCTTTAACGAGCTCATTTCGGGCGTACGCGGTGACGTGGCAATCAAGCTCTATGGTGACGATCTCGACAAAATGTCACAGACTGCAAATGAAATGGTGCAGGTTCTTCAGGCCATTCCAGGTGCGGCAAGCGTGAAGGCGGATCAGGTCGGGGGTGCGCCCTTGCTCGATGTGAAGCTGGATAGGGCGATGATCGCTCGTTATGGGCTTACCGTCAAGGAGGTGGCGGACACTGTTGCTTCAGCAATGGGTGGGCGGGAATCCGGACTACTCTACGAGGGCGACCGCCGTTACGATATCACTGTGCGTGTGCCCGATGAAACGCGGATGAACCTTGACGATATTCGTGCGCTTCCAGTGTTGTTGCCCGAAGAACCCGGCGAAATCCGCCAGCAGATCCCGCTGTCGCAAGTTGCCAATATCCAGTTGACTGAGGGGCTTAATGAGATACGGCGCGAAAACGGAAAGCGCCGGGTGGTTGTCCAGATGAATTTGGAGGATCGCGATGCAGGGTCGTTCGTGGAGGAAGCGCAGGCAAAAATCGCCGAAGTGGATCTGCCTACCGGCTATTATCTGGAATGGGGCGGACAATTCCAGAATTTGCAAGCGGCAACCGCGCGACTGTCGATTGTGGTGCCGCTCGCCTTTGTTGCCATCTTCGGCCTGCTGTTCATGGCACTCGGGTCGGCAGGCCGGGCAACTGCAGTCTTCCTGACTTTGCCACTGGGATTAGCGGGAGGCATCTTTACGCTCGCTCTAACCGGTATCAACTTCTCCGTTTCGGCAGCGGTTGGTCTTATCGTACTGGCCGGTGTTTCGGTTCTGAACGGTCTGGTTGTGATGACGGCCATTCGTGAACGTCAGGAGCACGGATTGCCATTGGTTGAGGCTATCCGGGAAGGCATGGCCGAGAAAATGCGTGCAGTCATTATGACCGGATTTGTTCCGGCCATTGGTTTCATTCCAATGGCAATCGCTACCGGGACAGGAGCCGAAGTCCAGAAGCCGCTCGCGGTTACGGTCATCGGCGGATTGATAGCTGCCACTATCCTTACTCTTTTGGTGTTGCCGTCAATCGCGAAGATTGTGCTCGGCGCAATCGAAAACCGCAAGCGCAAGCGGACCGAGAATGCCCCGGAGGCTGCGCCAGAACCGGCATAAAGGAGAAGATAATGACACAAACGGTCAAATTGTTGCGGATATATACGGACGAGGGAGCTTATCTCGGAGACCGCAGAGTTCTTGAAGTGATCGCCTCCCGCGCCCGAGAGGCCGGTATGGCGGGGGCTACCGTTCTGGATGCGCGCTTGGGCTTTGGCCGCTCAGCGCATGTGCATCGTCGTCACGTATTCGAGAGCGACCGCGCTGTTGTCATCGAGATCGTCGATGAGGAAGAGCGGTTACGGACGTTTGTCGGCAATCTTGGCGATATTCCGGATGTCGGGCTGATGACTCTGGAAGCAGTGGAGGTGCTTGGCGGGAAGGCCCGGCGAGCATTTTTCGAAGCCCGCCCATGATTTGCGCCGCATCTCGCCTCAATTGGTGTGATGCGGTGAGCATCGCGCATGACAGGCTGTACCATCCTCTTGAGTTTGATCTGTCTCTCCGCAAAGCAGGGATAATTTCCAGTGCCGGTGGGGTGACGAGGTATCTTGACGGTAGAGAACTCGTTTCCATTGCCTGTGCCAGTGGCAAAGGTTTGGCGCTTCGTCGCAGGCATCAACAGGTCACTCCAGATCGAAGAAGAATCTCATCTGGCATAGTTGCAGCGAGGCACCCAGTTCACGTACCAACTTTGCTATCGAAAAAACGTCTCATGGCCAGAATTTATGATTGTGAGGCCATTCTTGTGACCTCGGCTAGTCAGAGCCGGCGGTTTGCTGGAGCGTCATCCTCACGAAGATCGGCTACCATACAATTCAAGGATTCGCGCTGCTCGCTCGGACTGAGGTCGTTCTGTTTCCGCCAGAGCGGGCGTCATGTGGTGCGGGCGTTCGACGCGCCCGCACCACACCATCGGCGAAAACCAACCGCTTCGGCGCTGCGCTCTCCCATGCGTGGGACGATCGGATGAAGGGAACAGCAATGAAAGATCTAGTGCGCCTCAACATTCCGCTTTTGCTCCCGGAAGTAAAAGATGCAGCTGACCGCTGCATAGGCAGACTCACTAACGAATTACGAGGTCGGGCGGGCGTGCGGGACGCACATATCGTCGCGAGCCACGATGACACTCCGGCGCAACTTTGCATCCATTATGATCCTGATTTCCTTTCTCTCGAGCGTGTGCGCGAGATTGCTAAAGGTGCCGGCACAGCACTCACCGAAAAATATCAACATATCCACTGGACGGTTGACGGACTGACCCACGCTCGCAAGGCACGCACGGTCGCTGACCGGCTTCGAAATTTGCCGGGTATCATTGAAGTCCAGGCGAGCGCGACAGGTACCATCAGTGTGGAGTTCAGTCGATCCGAGGTGAGAGAGGCGGAAATCAGTAAGACGCTGGCCGAGATGGGGGTCCTTCAACGATCCGAACGGGTATCAATATCAGCCAGCGCCGCGAAAGAGCCGCCCAAGCATGTTCACGAAGAGGGAGAGCACGCCCACAGCAGCATTTTTGGGCCTAATACCGAATTGATCTTTTCGCTGATTTGCGGGGGGGCGCTAGCAACTGGGTTTGCGATCGAGAAACTGACTGAGGCCCCTGCTTGGATGCCGCTCGCCTGCTACTTTGCCGCCTATATATTTGGCGGTTGGTTCACCCTCCGCGAGGCGTTTGAGAATTTGCTCCTCAAACGCTTTGAGATCGATACGCTAATGCTCGTGGCGGCAGCTGGCGCGGGCGCTTTGGGCGCTTGGGCCGAAGGTGCGCTACTTCTGTTCCTGTTCAGCCTCGGACATGCGCTCGAGCATTACGCGATGGGTCGGGCAAAGCGCGCGATCGAGGCTTTGGCTGAGCTGGCGCCACGTACAGCCCTAGTCCGGCGCGAGAATGGCCAGTTGAGCGAAATTCCCGTCGAAGATCTTGTCATCGGCGATACCGTTATCGTAAAGCCGAACGCACGATTAGCGGCCGATGGATTCATTGTAGTTGGACGATCAAGCATCAATCAGGCACCCGTCACGGGCGAAAGCGTCCCCGTAGATAAGGAGCCGGTACCGGATAGGGCGCTGGCAGCAGCCCAATCTGACAAGGTTTCCGCCCAGCACCGAGTATTTGCGGGGACCATAAATGGTCAAGGCGCGATCGAAATCGCTGTCACACGTCTTGCTGCCGACACGACGCTCGCCAAGGTGGTCAAGATGGTGAGTGAGGCGGAGACACAGAAATCTCCAACCCAGCGCTTCACCGACCGTTTCGAACGGGTGTTCGTACCTTCTGTTCTCGCACTCGTGGTTATGCTGTTGTTCGCTTGGGTCGTCGTCGATGAACCATTTCGTGACAGCTTCTATAGGGCAATGGCAGTGCTTGTAGCGGCCAGCCCCTGTGCGCTCGCCATCGCGACGCCGAGCGCCGTTTTGTCCGGCATAGCTCGGGCGGCTCGTGGTGGCGTGCTGATTAAGGGCGGCGGACCGCTTGAGACTTTAGGTTCGCTGAATGCGCTGGCCTTCGATAAGACTGGCACGCTTACCGAAGGGCGTCCTCGCATTACTGACGTCGCGCCATCAATGGGAGTGAACAACGCCGAACTCATGAAAATTGCGATCGCTGTCGAACGACTCAGTGATCACCCGCTGGCGGAAGCGATTGCGCGAGATGGTGAGAAATTTCTCGATGGTCAACCGGTTCCAGAGGCGGTCGACCTCATCAGCCTAACAGGCCGCGGTGTGCAGGCGCGTGTTGACGGGAAGGTGGTGCTGATTGGCAAGGCTGAGCTGTTCGGTCGAGATGGAATCGCTCCCCTTGCGGCGGAGACGGCCCAGACGATTGAGCTTCTGCGCGAGCAAGGGCGCACGACGATGGTCGTGCGCACTGGCCAGCGCGACCTGGGTGCAATCGGCCTCATGGACACACCGCGCACAGCCGCAAAAGAAACGATAGCGCGACTTAGAGCGCTGGGAATCCAGCGTATGGTGATGATGTCAGGCGACAATCAGCGGGTAGCCAGTGCGGTAGCCGCCGAAGTCGGCATCGAGGAAGCCTGGGGCGACCTGATGCCAGAAGATAAGGTCGAGGCAATCAAAAAGCTTCGCGCCGACGCGCCGGTCGCGATGGTAGGCGATGGTGTCAACGATGCTCCCGCTATCGCCAATGCTTCCGTGGGTATTGCAATGGGAGCTGCGGGCTCCGACGTCGCACTCGAGACTGCCGATGTCGCGCTTATGGCCGATAACCTCGCACATCTACCGTTTGCCATCGGCCTGAGCCGCAGCACCCGCTGGATCATTCGGCAGAACCTGATCGTCAGCTTGGGTGTGGTCGCCTTCCTGGTGCCGGCGACGATCATGGGTCTTGGAATAGGCCCTGCGATCTTGGTCCATGAAGGCTCGACGCTGCTCGTCGTTTTCAATGCGCTCCGATTACTTGCCTATCGGGACAGGGCCAACCAATGAGCATACTCTTGGAGGACTTTGTGCAGAAAATTGCGGGCGAGGGCGCAATATCCTCAAGATGCTTGATGCTGCGAAGGAACTTTTTAAAGGTTGCTATGGACTTCGAAATCGCCCGATGCTCCAATTTGGCCCTAAATTTTCGGTTGCTAGGCACCATGGTCGAGGCACGCGATCTGAAATTCTTTGGCAAAGGGCAACTTGAAACGGACAGCGGCACTGTCGGCGATAGCAGCGTTCAATTGTCGCTAGTACCGGTCGAGCCAGGTCTTGATGACGGAGCACGAAATCAAGTTTTCCCAACCACAAACGTTGGTTAAAACCGAAGTTCTGAAGAGTTCGAATATGAGTTAACGTAAAGGAGATTGTCATGAATTCATCAACAGCCACCGGACAGGGCATGCTCTGCCCCATTTGCAGAGTGACGCTGTCTATCTCGGATCGACAAGGTGTAGAGATTGATTTCTGTCCACAGTGCCGGGGGGTGTGGCTTGATCGGGGCGAGCTTGATAAAATCATTGAGCGATCCGAAGCCATCACGGTATCACGGTCGCGCGATGAGGGTCGATCGAGCCCCGGTTTTTCAGCGCACGATGACCGCCAACGGTCGAAGCACCACGGGTATAAACGCCGGCGCAGTTTTCTTTCAGAACTGTTCGACTGAACCATGCAGATGAACCGCCTTATGAATAGTTTGCCAGGAGGATAGCGTGTTTACACAAGAGAATGAAACAATCTTGCACGCCTCGCCGTTGAAGGTCTGGTCAGCACTAACGCGCTTTGAGGACTACGAACATTGGAGCCCGTTTATCCGCATCTCCGGCCGACTCGCGCTTGACGCGATTGTCCAATATTCGTTCAGAATGAAGAAGAGTAAACGAGGCTTTTTCGTCGTCAACGCCCGCATCTCGCATCTTGAGCAACAAAGACACATTTCCTTTTATTATGGCTTTAGAGGGCTATTTTCGGTTGAGGAGAGTTACATGGTAGCGCCCGAGCCTGTCGGTTCGCGCTTAACTCACAGCTTTCATTGCACGGGCCCACTCTCGGCGCTGAAACTCAAGAAAATGAAGCGCAATCTCAATCTGATCATTGAGACCACAGATAGGCAGTTTCAGAAGTATCTTCGCCCTTCACGGCCGTCTGTGAAAGCTAAGAGAAACGTTCGGAGGGGCTTCCGATCGATTGATTGAGATTTCAATGCAGTTTGGTCCTCCGCAAGCTATTTCTCGGGAGAAAGGCGTCCAACAGACGATGCCATCTTCCCTTGCGGCCCGGGCCACGCCGTGGGCGCATGCCCCCACCGCCCACGGCGATACTTGAATAATATTACTCGCGTAGTAACCTCTTTTTTAAGAAGACGAATATGTATCATCAACAAGTACTGGAATTGAGATGAAGCTTTTTATGTCAACGGTTGAGAAATGCTAATAAATTTACATCAACGTATCCCGATTTCTTTCAAGATTGCAATAGGTGCATTAGTAGGTGTCATCCTTCTACACCCCCTAGTTACGCTAATTTTCTGGCTTGAGTTCAATCAGCTATTATCGACACCCTCAGATACCCTTGCCGATTTCCTATGGTGGCGGATTAGAGAGTCCACCAGTTTCGAAATGTTTCCTATGAGTCTGCTTTTTGCCGGTTTAGGTGCTGGTTTGGCGTTGGTCTTGGATTTAGTTGAAACCTTGTCTGAAAAAAGCAGAGAAAAGTCACATATTCTAAAAAGGCAACTCTCCGATCAATTGCCATTGCTTATTGCGGCAGGATAGAGCGAGGCCACTGAATTTAAAGAGTCGTTGCGCTGGGATGTAAAAGAAGGCCGAGTAAATAAAAATTTGGAAAAGGTTATAGCTAAATCGCTCGCCGGATTTATGAACCATCGCGGCGGAAATCTACTGATTGGCCTTTCTGATGATGGTACAATCAAGGGTATCGAAGCGGATTACAACAGTCTGAACAACAAAAACCGGGATGGATTTGAACGCGCTCTTATAGATTTAGTGAATAACCAACTGGGGGGCAGTGCCGGAACATTCGTTCACATCCAATTTTTGGAGAGCGAAGGATACACTATTTGTTGGGTGATCGTTGATGCCGCGACTGAGCCAGTTTATTTAAAAGATGGCAACATCTCGCGATATTTTGTGAGATTGGGTAATTCGACGCGCGAGCTAGACGTTCGGGAAGCACAAAACCATTTTGCGCACCGCCTTCCGCTTGGCAAACACTAGATCATCATGCTTTCTCGCCTGTTTTCCCAAATAAGAAAATTTTTGCTGACCTTAGCGACATTGAAAATATGAAAACCAAAATTAAAAATGGAATAAGATCCAAATTCCGCAGTTTTCCGGTGCAACTGTTTTTCCGACTAACGCCTTTCATCAGCATAGGGGTAATTTTTCTCGTGCTTTGGTCCGAACTGGTCAAGGGGCATTTGGACAAAATCGACAAGTATATCTTGCTTGCTTTTCGATCAGCGAGAAATTCGGATATACTGATCGGGCCGGACTGGCTTCCACGAGTCGTTCGAAGCGTTACTTTTTTGGGAGATTCAATTTTTCTGATTCTCATGGTTTTTGCAGTATCCGGACTTTTGATCGCAAAAAGAGCCTATGTGAATGCACTTCTGTTGCCGGTTTTATCAATGAGTGGGTTCTGGATAATATCCTTACTAAAGGACTTTTTCGGCCGACCTAGACCTTTAATCGTAGAATATCTCTCTGTCCCGAATTCCGCGAGCTTTCCAAGCGGCCATGCCGCAAATTCAACTATTGTCTATATTCTGATGGCCGTGGCTTTATTCGAGATTGTTCCGGGAAAATACGCGCGAATTTGCTTAACTTCTGTTGCGTTTATATTGGCTCTGCTGATTGGCATATCGAGGATTGCCTTGGGCGTCCATTGGCCAAGCGATGTTTTGGGTGGTTGGATTTTTGGACTGGGATGGTGCTGCTTGTGGTTCTTGAAAGACAGCATTCCAGATTCACCGACCGCCTTCAGTCGTTACAGTTCAAAGCGAGCTCGATGAAGATACTGTCAAGCAAATACTCGAGAAAAATGGAAAGGGCCGTGGTGCCCCTAGCAGATTTTCTGGATAGTCTAGAGGTAGCGGCTAAGATGATACGAATAAAAGTCGTAAGCTCAGAATCGGAGACCGTTTCTAAATAGCAAGCCACAAGTCGCAATTTATTGAAGAACTTAAAAGGGGTGTGAAATGCTGACAGCAAGAGAAAGTGAAGGGCTGATTTTTATAGAAGCGGGCGAAAAGTTGGACGCGGAAGATTTCGCTGCATTTGTGCCATTGTTTGAACGTATAGCGCAGCGAACATTTGGAACAGTTTCGATGCTAGTTGAACTGAAACCCGATTTTTCTGGATGGAACATCGGCGGGCTGTGGCGTGATCTAAAATTTGATATTCGCCATAAGGACCAATTTGGACGTATCGCCATTGTCGGCCACAAAAAATGGGTGGAATGGGGAACGAAATTTTCTGCCCCTCTGTTTAGCGGTGACATGCGATACTTTGACTTAAAAGATATTGAGAAAGCCGAAAAATGGGCCAGGACTGGCTCGACGGAGAAGAATGGGTGAGCGAAGCATCTGTAAACCTAGATTCTCCGGACAAGCGCAGAACTCTGTGGATCGTGCTGGCGTTGAATGTTGCGATTGCAATCGCCTTTTTCGGAACCGGCATTTTAGCCGATTCGAGTGCATTAATTGCGAACGGGCTCGACAATTCGTCCGACGCCGTTGTCTATGGGCTTAGTTTACTTGCGCTCAGCCGGTCGCAAAAATGGAAGCGCGGGGCCGCGCGTCTTTCGGGGATAATGCTTCTGATTTTTGCTACGGGGGTGATTTTTGATGTAGGCAGGCGTTTCATCGAAGGGTCTGAACCGGGAGGATGGTTAATGATGGCCATGGCTGCAGTTGCTGCTGTAATTAATCTTGTATCGCTGCGCCTACTTCAGAAAATCCAAGACAAAGATGTAAATTTGCGCGCAGCGACAACATTTAGCCTCAACGATTTCATATCCAATGGCGGCATCATTATAGCTGGTGTCATTGTTCTGTTTACCGGCGCAAATTGGCCGGACCTTCTAGTTGGCCTCGCCGTCGCTGGGATAGCGGTGTACGGCGGCGTCGACATTTTGCGTGATGCTCATCAGGACAAGCATGATGAAATGGGAGACACCCATTGAGTTCAGGTCACGATCACGGCAGTGAGAGTATGAGTGATGGCCGCCTTTCTTCACAATGTATCCGATGCGCTAGCTTCGGTAGGCGTCATAGTCGCAGGTATTTTGATCTTGCTATATGATCTGTATATCGCTGACCTTATCATCACCATCGCAATCGCAGTGTACGTTATTTATCAAGGAATTACATTGTTACCGAAAACTGTCCGGCTGCTCATGGGCGCGGTTCCAGATGACTTGGAGTTCGACAGTATTGTAGAAACACTACGCCAGACTAATGGCGTCAAGAATGTTCACCATGTTCATTTGTGGAGCATCAGCGAGCATAGCCTTTCTCTGGAAGCGCATCTCGTTCCGAAGGAAAAATCATTAGAATCGTTTGAAGCTGTTAAAGCGTCGGCATGAACCGCCCCGGGATTGCCGGAGGCTATTTGGTTTAAGTTAAGCGGCCATGTCGGTTTCGTCCAGCATGGCGTAGTAGTTTTTCTCAGCTTCCACGGGCGGGATATTGCCGATGGGTTCCAGCAGCCTTTTATTGTTGAACCAGTCTACCCATTCCAGTGTGGCATATTCGACGGCCTCTAACGACCGCCATGGTCCGCGCCGGTGGATTACCTCTGCCTTGTAAAGGCCATTGATTGTTTCCGCCAAAGCGTTGTCATAGCTGTCGCCGACGCTGCCGACCGATGGTTCGATGCCTGCCTCGGCCAAGCGTTCAGTATATTTGATCGATACATATTGGCTGCCACGGTCACTGTGATGGATCAGACCGCCGCGATGCGTGGGCCTGCGATCATGTAAAGCCTGCTCCAAAGCATCGAGAACAAAGCTGGCATGAGCGGTTCGGCTCACCCGCCAGCCAACAATGTAGCGGGTGTAAACATCGATCACGAAGGCGACATAGACAAAGCCTGCCCAGGTTGCGACATAAGTAAAATCTGACACCCACAGCATATTGGGCGCTGGCGAGTGGAACTGCCGGTTCACATGGTCAAGCGGACAAGGCGCTGCTTTATCGCTGACCGTGGTGCGCACTGGCTTGCCTCGTATCACGCCGGCCAAGCCCATGTCGTGCATCAGCGGTTCAACCTTGCAACGTGCAATATCATAGCCTTCACGCTTCATCTGCCGCCAGACCTTGCGCACGCCATATACCCCGAAGTTCTCGTCAAACACTCGGGCCACCTCCGGCTTCAGCAGTATATCGCGCTGCGCGCGGGCTGACATGCGCGACGGATCCTGCCGCTTGACCACATGACTATAATAGGTTGACGGGGCGATCGGCAGCAACTTGCAGATCGGCTCGACCCCATAAGATCCACGGTTATCGTCGATAAACGTGATCATCGCTTGAACGGGCGGTCGAGCTCCGCCTGAGCAAAATATGCCGATGCCTTACGTAAAATCTCGTTGGCTTGGCGCAGTTCGCGGTTCTCGCGTTCCAGTGCTTTGAGCTTGTCAGCAACATCGCTGGGAACACCGGCGCGCGTGCCGCTATCCACTTCCGCTCGCTTGACCCATTCATGCAGTGTCGGCGGTGAGCAGCCGATCTTCTGCGAAATGGACACCACCGCAGCCCAGCGCGAGGGATAATCCTGTCTATGATCCAGCACCATGCGGGTCGCCCGTTCGCGAACCTTCGGTGAAAACTTGTTTGTGGTCTTGCTCATAATGACTCCTTCTACTCAAGAGTTGGAGCCTCCGGCAATCCCGGGGCGGTTCAGCACGCTCGGCATTGGCTGAAAAATATGATATTAAGCATGCGACATTCGAGTCTTGTCTAGAAACAGACTGCTCGCCCGAAATTGTGCCAACTCATGAAAGGCGTCACAACCATGAGTGATCACATAATATTCCATGCGAATTTCAGAATGCTGCCTTCGGGGATATTTTAGGATCCTGCTTACATCAGGCGCTAGGTAATAATAATATCCGAAAGCAAATTATGGGATTGGTTGGAAGGAATAAATATAATGCAGTCTGTGCTGTGGTACATTGATGATCAAGGCCCAGATCCGTGGGTCCAAGCGGCGCTTGACGTAACCCGCGCAGTGGAGGGCCATTTGAGTTGCCTCCATGTTTCATCACTCAATTCATTTAAGATATCGGATGCCTATGGGGGCGTGGCGGCCAAGCATCGTTTCATTGTTGAGGCTCAAAAGCATGGGGAAAAAATCCGGATGCAGATAAGAGAGCGGTTAGACAAAGAGAATGTAAGCTGGGATTTTAATCATATTGAAGGCGATCCCGTCAATGCGATAACACGTGAGAGTGCCTTGCGGGATATCGCGATTCTGGGACGGCCACCCGGCAATTCTGATAAAAACAGGTCAACAACATTTTTCGGAGACCTACTAAGTCACATACGGACGCCAACATTGCTCCAACCTCATGATTTTATTGGAATCAATCTTACGGATCCGGCTATCATCTGTTGGAATGGGAGTATTGAATCTGCCAATGCATTGCGCTCATCGCTTCCTTTGATCAAAATTGCTAGTGAGGTCCACATCGTATCAATTGATGAAGATAAGGCAACCGAACTTCCGCCAGATGCGGCTTGCAAATATCTCGCTAGTCATGGTGTGGATTCGCAATTGAAATTATTGTCATCGCGAAGTTCCCATCCTTCCGATATTCTCATATCCACTGCACAAAATTTACAGGCCGGTTTTATGGTTGCCGGGGCTTTCGGGCGGAGCCGAACCCATGAATATATATTCGGCGGTGTTACTCGAAATTTGGTTCGAAGTTGCCCACTCCCGTTATTATTGGTCCCATAACTTCACCTGGACGTTCTCGGAAGCAGGGATTCAACCTTGCTAGGCGTGTAGAAAAATATTGACAATAATGTTTGAAAAATCGCCGATAACTGATCATTTCTGGATAATTACATCAAAGTTGTCGGCATGGCTCTTTCAATAATGGACCGTGTGTCAATGACCGCGGTGGAAGCACCAAAAAGATTACTGGATCTATCAAATCTTAACTTGCAAAAAGCTTCGGCGACAGGGTTGTCCGCGTTGACAAGCACTGCTGCTTGAGCGGATATTGCAAGCTGTTCGACGATGTTACGGGCATTATGCTCGGCCAGTCCGCTAATTTCCAGAGTTTTCAGGTGATTATCATAGGAAGGATAGCGCCCGCTTGCAGAAAACAGAAATTCCCGCAGACTGTCGAGCACTTGAGGTTCGCGTTCCATTGCGCGCAAGACATCCAGCGCGATCACATTTCCCGAGCCTTCCCAGATCGCGTTCAGCGGAGACTGACGGAAAAGGCTCGGCATCGGCCCAGTTTCAACATAGCCTGTTCCGCCCAGACATTCCATGGCTTCATACACCATCGCGGGCGCACGCTTGCATACCCAATATTTTGCGATGGGGTTCAGCAGACGGGATAGCGGGTCGGCCATATCAAATGCCGCTCCGACCTGGAAGCCAAGAGCAGTAACGGCTTCACTTTCTACAGCAAGATCGGCAAGCACGACCATCATTGCCGGTTGTTCTATCAACCGGTGCTGCATGAAGATCCGATGGGCCGTAGGCGCATCTAATGCATCAATAGCCATCGGCTTCGCGTACGCCGCCTCTTGAGCAAGTGCTAACCTAGGCTGCTCAGGCCCCGACCCGATAGCCCCAGGTGCGGCTAAACTGGAAAGCCGTCCTTCTGCTGTCTGATTTAAAATCGAGAGTCAAGAAAAGCAGACTGTCAGTCTGGTTCGCAGGATATTGGCAAGCTTACAACCATTCCGCTCGCTTCAAAATATTCGAAAGAATCCAATAGGTCTATTGACCTTTGCTATTAATGCGAATAATTCGCAATCGCAACTAGGGGTTAGACAGGAAATTATATCGTGATTCGGGCATTACATTTCAAAGACTTATCAGCTTTCGGAGTTTTGTTGTTTGCCATGCACTCTCCTGCCGCATGGGCACAGGATGGCGGCGCGCCGGTATCGCAAAACCAAAAGCAGCGAGAGGGCGATGCTGGCCGGGCAGACGGATCCAAACCCGCCATTATCGTCACCGCGTCGCGCGTCAACAAACCGATCAGCGCCATCCCGAACAGCGTTCGGGTGATTGACCGCGAGACGATCGACGAGCAATTGTCGGTCAGCACGAGCCTGCTCGACAGCCTCAGCTTCTCCATTCCCAGCCTGACCCCCGGACGGCAGAAGATGACCAGCAGCAGCGTCACCCTGCGCGGGCGCACGCCGCTGTATCTGCTCGACAATATTCCGCAATCGACTCCCTTGCGCAACGGCGAGCGCAGCGGGTTCACCATCGACCCCGCCTTTGTCGACCGCGTCGAGGTGATTTACGGCGCCAATGCCATCCAGGGTGTCGGCGCGACCGGCGGTGTCATCAATTATGTCACCGTCGCCCCGCCAACCAATGGCGACCTGCTGGCGAAAGTTTCCGCCGAAATCTCGACCGACGACTTTGAAAACAATGGCGTTCACACACGGTTCACCGGTCTGGTGGGGCAAAAAACCGGTGCTGTCGATTTTGTCGTCGCCGGGGCCTACCAGAAAAACGACCTATATTATGACGGGAACGGCAACGCCGTGGGCGTCGATCCCACACAGGGCGACCTTGCCGACACCACATCCTACAATATCTTCGGGAAGCTTGGTCTCGACATCGATGACAGCAAGCGGATCGAACTGACGGCCAATTATTTCAACCTTGCCGGCGACGGCGATTATGTTCGCGTCGACGGCGACATTGCCGCGGGTATTCCCGCAACCAGCGCGCGCGGCGTACCGGCCGGCGACCCCACCTTCAATGAAGCGGTTAACGTGGCTCTGTCCTACACTGACGGGGACCTGTTCGGCGGCAAGCTGTCGCTCGCCGGATATTATTATGATTTCTACGCGCTATATGGTGGCGATACGTTCCCGGTCTTTCAGGATGTGTCGATTGCGCCGCCAGGCAGCCTGTTCGACCAGTCAGCGCTGGCATCGGAAAAATATGGCGCAAAGCTGACCTATGTGCGCGAAGACACGTTATGGCACGGGCTGCAGATCGCGGCGGGTGCCGACTATCTGCACGACAAGACCTTTCAGGAACTGGCACAGACGGACAGGCTCTGGGTGCCGTTGCTGAAATTCGAGGAATTCGCGCCCTTCGTGCAGCTGGAACAGACCTTCCTCGACAGTGCCGTGCGCCTGTCCGGCGGGCTGCGCTATGAGAATGTGACGCTCGATGTGCCCGATTTCACGACGATTGCCAGCGCCGGATCGACTTTTGTCCAAGGCTCTTCGCTGACATTCGACAAGCTGCTGGGAAATGCCGGCATCGTTGTCGAGCCGCTGGACGGGCTGACATTCTTTTCATCCTATGCGCAGGGTTTCACCATGCCGGACGCCGGCCTGGTTCTGCGCTCGGTCAACACGCCCGGACAGACGGTGGCCGATCTCATCGATCTGCAGCCGGTGATTGCCGACAATGTCGAAATCGGGGCGGGCTATCACAAGGACGGCCTGAACCTCGATGCCAGCTATTTCTGGTCCAATTCCGATCTTGGTTCGCGGATACAGGTGGTCAATGGTGCCGGACAAATCCGGCGGGAGCGCACCGAGATTTCCGGGTTTGAATTTGCTGCCGATTACCATTTCCCGTCCGGCTTTGGATTCGGTGCCAATTTTGCAAAACTCCACGGCCGCTTTGACAGCGACGGGGATGATATCGTCGACCGCGATCTCGACGGACGCAATATTTCGCCGGACCGGCTGAATCTGTTTATCGAAGGTCCGATTGTCGGGGGTCTGTCCGCACGGCTGCAGTCATCGACCTTTTTTGACCGGACATTCGATGGCGGATTGCCGCAGAATGATTTTGAGGGGTTTACGCTGGTTGATCTTGCTCTGTCATACACCGGTGGGGCCTTTGGCGATTTCAATCTGGGGGTCCAGAATATCCTCGATAAGCAGTATATCACCTATTATGCCCAGACGGTCACGTTCGTGAACAACAGCACCTATGTCTCGGGTCGCGGACGGGCCTTCACGCTTGGCTGGAAATATAGCTTCTGATGCAACTGCTCGCGGCGATCCATCGCTGGACGGGCGGATTAATCGGGCTGCTGCTGGCACTGCTCGGCCTGACCGGTGCGCTGCTGTTGTGGAAGGGTGCCTGGCTGCGCCTGACAGTGCCGGTGGCGGAAGATGTCGTCCAGACCGACCCGGCCACGCTTGGCGCGCTTGTGCAGAATATTCTGGCCGGATCGGCCCAGACACCGACCTCGATTGTTTTTGCCAACAGCGATATTGCCCTCCACACGGTGCGCACCGGACCGGACAGCGGTTTTTATGCCGATGCGAACGGATCTGCCATCGCGTCATGGGACAGTATCTGGGCTCGCTCGGAGATTTTCCTGTTCGATCTGCACCACCATCTGCTGGTCGGGAAAGCGGGAGAGACGGTCAGTGGCATTGCCGGACTGGTCGGTCTGGGGTTCATTATTACCGGATTGATATTGTGGTGGCCGACACGCAAGACATTCAGACTGCGCCCGTGGCCTGCCAGAATGACAAGACCCGCAATCATCAGGCAGCATCGCGATATGGGCGTGGTACTCGCGCCCTTGCTGTTCGTCACCATGTTGACCGGTGTGATGATGACGCTCAAGCCGGTCACGGCACTTTTGCTGTCGCCTTTCTCCAGCGCAGCCAAAATGGAGGCGGCGCTCGAACCGCCGAAAGTGACGGCGGGACCGACGGACAATGCCGATTGGCCACGGATCATGGCAATGGCTCAAGCGCGCTTTCCTGATGCCACAATCCGGATCATCGGGCTGCCCCAGAAGGCGGGTGATCCCGTTGCCATCCGGTTGAAGCGGCCGGGTGAATGGCACAATAATGGCCGCACGATCATCTGGTTCGATGGCGAAACCGGCAAACTGCTTCTGGCTAAAGATGCGCTCACGATGCCGCGGGGTTTGCAGCTATTCAATCTCGCCTATCCGCTCCATGCGGCAAAGGTTGGCGGTATAGTCTATAAAGTTACGCAGACGATAGCCGGTTTGGCACTGGCATTGCTGGGTAGTCTGGCCGTGTGGAGTTTTTGGTTCCGCAAGAAAGCGATATCGAAGCCGATAAAGCCCTGAACGGCCTGGTGGCAACAATGGCAAGATGGTGCTCTGTTGCGGGTCAACCTGCTCGCCAAACGTGATCGGCGGCTCGCCGAACTCGAACGAGCGGATGTTTTGGGGCAGCAATTGATTCGCACTGTTTGTTCGACTTTTACGTCGATAGCGGTCCTTCGTGCCGATGCTGAATGCGGGCGAGCGGCCTCAGACTTCCGATCCGGCGATTGCGGGGCACGGCATCAGAATTATCTCGGCCATTTTACAGAGGTTTTGAGCTGCGGCAGCGAGGTGGAACTCGTCTTTTGCTCCATTGGGACCGCTCAGGCGCAAGTGGTCCAGTTTCAGGATGAACTTGAGGTGAGCGAACAGCATTTCGACCTACTTTCATTCGCGGCGTGATACAAGATACGCGCCGGTCTTGGCAATATTGCCGGCCATATCGCTGCCGATGCTTGCAACCCTGACAGTCCTGTTGGCGCACGCGATATAGGATAAAGCTATCCTCAGTGAAACATTGCATCAACGATGGCGCAGTCCGGCACTTCTCCGCCATCACATTTCTGTGCCATGTCCGACAATGTTTGCTCCAAACGTTTCAAGTCGGATATTTTCTGTTGAATACTGCTGATATGATCGTTGGTTACGGCCAGCACTTCACCGCACGTATATTCGTTGGAATCGACCAGGCTGAGAAGGCCTCTCAGTTCAGCAATGGAGAATCCAAGCTCTCGGGACCGCAGAATGAAGCGTAACCTTGATTGATCATCGGGTGAATAAAGCCTGTGACCACTGCTTGTACGATCCACTGCTCTGAGCAGCTCAATATTCTCGTAATATCGAATGGTTTCGATGTTGCAGCCGGTGATTTCGGCCAGTTTTCCACGTTTGATAAACTTTTCCATAAAAACTTCTTGCCTCTGTAGTTACTACAGACCGTATAACTGTGGCCATTGAGAATCAATAGCGAAGAAAGTTACCATGCAGCCAGAGACTGTTCAGACGGAAATACCCGGACAATCGCCAGAAAAGCGGAGCTGGTGGGCAGTGGGTGGCATAGCAGGCGCCATATTGGCATCATCCTGCTGTATTGTACCGCTCGTCCTTGTAACCCTTGGCGTAAGCGGCGCATGGATTGGCAATCTTACCGCTCTTGAACCCTATAAGTGGTATTTTGTGGCAGTGACCCTCGGATTTCTGGCTGCCGGTTTCTGGCATGTCTATTTTCGGACAAAAGCTGCCTGTGAAGACGGGTCCTATTGTGCTCGCCCACAATCATCAATCATCACGAAAACTGCCCTTTGGGTAGGAACATCACTCATCGCTCTATCAATCACAATCGATTGGTGGGCACCGTATTTCTATTAGGAGAAAGCTTATGAAACGTGCTTATATTATATTTTCAGCCGTTGTTGCCGTTGGAGCAGGCGGACTAGGAGCCATGACATTGCTGCCATCTTCCGGCGCCCAAGCCGTTGCAGAGGCGGCATCACAAAATGCCCTCAAAACCGAAACATTCAATATCGAAAAAATGACCTGTGCGACCTGTCCGATCACGGTCAAGAAGGCCATGGGCAAGGTTAACGGCGTGTCTTCTGTCGATGTTGATTTTCAAGCAAAAACGGCAAAAGTGACGTTTGATCCAAAGCGCACCACTGAATCGGCCATTGCTTCTGCATCGACAAATGCGGGTTACCCGGCGAAAATCGCCGCCGCCCAATAAGATTGTTTAGGCCCTAACCAAAAGAAATGAATTAATATGAACGACTATTGCGCGTCAGATAATGGCGGACGCTACGACCTTGCTGTCGTGGGTGCCGGATCGGCAGGGTTCTCGGCTGCGATTACGGCGGCGGGGAGCGGGGCAAAGGTTGCTCTAATCGGTCACGGCGCGATTGGCGGTACCTGCGTCAATGTCGGGTGCGTTCCATCCAAAGCGATGATACGCGCCGCAGAAGCCATTCATGGTGCTAAATCTGCAAGTCGCTTTCCCGGAATCGCGGGGGATGCCCAAGTCAAGAATTGGGCGCAGCTCGTGGAGTCGAAAGATCAGCTTGTTTCCGGGTTGCAGCAAAAGAAATACGCCGACCTGTTGCCGGAGTACGAGAATGTCGATTATTTCGATGAAGGGCCAGCTTGCATCGTCGAGGGCGGGGTTCAAATTGGCGAGCGTTTGATACAGGCACCAAAGATCATTGTTGCGACTGGCGGCCGTCCTTCTCTCCCTCCCATCAAAGGGATTGACGAGGTTTCAACGCTCGACAGCACCGAATTGCTCGATCTCAAAATATTGCCCAAGAGCCTGATTTTCATCGGCGGCGGCTATATCGGATCAGAACTGGCATTGATGATGGCAAGAATGGGTGTCGCCGTCACGGTCATATGCCGCTCACGTCTATTGCCGGGCGCCGAGCCAGAAATTTCGGATGCATTGACTGAATCTTTCCGCGCCGAAGGTATCACCATGTATTGCGGAAGCACTTATGATGCTTGCAGGCAAAATGCTTCTGGTGTCACAATCTGTATTGAGCATGAAGGCGAACGGCTTGAACTCACCCCCGATGCTCTCGCTGTGATGACAGGCCGGACACCTAACACAGAAGAGTTAGGTCTCGAAAATGTCGGCGTTGTGCTTGATAAGCGAGGCGCGATTGTTGTTGGTGACAACATGCAAACGTCCAATCCAGATATATATGCGGCAGGTGATGTGACCAACCGCGATCAATTTGTATATATGGCAGCTTATGGTGCCAAGCTCGCTGCTATCAACGCGGTAGCTATGGGATCTGAAACATATGATAATTCGGCCATGCCGTGGGTTGTCTTTAGCGATCCCCAGATTGCAGGTGTGGGTTTGAGTGAAGCCGAAGCACTGGAAGCGGGATTTGACGTTAAAACATCTGTAGTCCCGTTGGATCAGGTGCCGCGGGCATTGGCGGCTCGTGACACGAGAGGCCTGATCAAGTTGGTAGCTGACGGAAAAACCGACAAATTGCTGGGTGGTCAGATCATGGCTCCTGAGGGCTCGGACAGCATCCAGACACTGGTAATGGCTCTGAAATTTGGAATGACGGCCAAGGCGCTCGGCGAAACAATTTTCCCTTACCTAACAACCGTTGAAGGTCTGAAGCTAGCTGCCCAGACGTTCGACAAGGACGTTACCAAACTTTCATGTTGCGCGGGCTAGCTCAGGCAGGACGTGGAGAAAGGATCAGCATATGAAAACTGATATTGAGACCGAAAGTGCGGCCAATGTTGCCTCAAGTACCGGGAGTGGCGCGGGCGCAATCGGTGCCATTGTCGCGGCAATGGGCTGCGCAAACTGTTTTCCGGCCATTGCCGCCCTTGGGGCTTCGCTGGGCCTTGGATGGTTGGATCATTATGAAGGTTAAATCATAGTGCGATTGTTACCAATTTTTGTCATCATTGCCCTGATTGCCAATCTTTATTTGTTCAATCGCCACCGCATCATTTGGCGCGGGATATTGAGCCTGATTGAGCCAGTCCTGGTGTTGGCAAAATTCTACCTTTTCTGGTCGGCAGACTGGAGCAACGCCGTATTCTATGTTGGGTTGGCATTCATGATCGGTTGGTCAATTTTCGAAATTGTATCACCCCCGTTAAAACGATGCCCTGTTCCCAAGGCTACGGCATAAGAAATTTGAAACATGATAGGTGGCCTGCCCCCCGAAAAGTGGTCCATATTGAAAGTTAGGATTTCGGCTATTTATGGCTTGAAAGGAGCTTTGAATGGCACGGAAGAGATATACACCGGAGCAGATCATCGGGATGCTGCGAGAAGCCGAGGTTCGGCTGGCACAAGGCGAGAGGGTTGGTGCGATATGCCGGTCGTTGAGCATATCGGAGCAGAGTTACTATCGCTGGCGGCGTGAATATGGCGGGTTGAAGGTGAGCCAGGCTCGGCGTTTGAAGGACCTTGAGAAGGAGAACCAGCGGCTCCGAAAGGCGGTGTCGAACCTGACGCTCGACGCTTTGATCCTGAAGGAGATTGTCGAGGGAAAGTACTGAGCCCCTCGCGGCGCCGTTTGGCGGTTGATCATGTGTGTACGGCGCTCGGAGTATCCGAGCGCCGTGCCTGCAAGGTGACGGGCCAGCACCGTTCGACCCAGAGGAAGTCGGCGAGACCGCGGCCTGGTGAGAAGTCGCTGACAGCCGAGATCATCCGGCTGGCCTCGCAATACGGCCGATACGGCTACCGCCGTATTACCGGCCTGCTGCGTAATGACGGCTGGACGGTAAACGCGAAGCGGGTCGAGCGCATCTGGCGCCGCGAGGGGCTCAAAGTTCCGAAGAAGCAACCGAAACGTGGTCGGTTGTGGCTGAACGATGGCTCGTGCATGCGGCTCCGACCCCAATATCGTGGCCATGTCTGGAGCTACGACTTCGTCGCCGACCGCACCCATGATGGCAAGGCGTTCCGGATGCTGACGGTGATCGATGAACACAGCCGGGAGTGCCTGGCGATCCATGTCCAGCGACAGCTCAAGAGCGACGATGTGCTGGCGGTACTGACCGATCTGTTCCAGCGTCATGGTCCGCCAGCACATATAAGATCGGATAATGGCGCGGAGTTTACCGCCCATGCCGTGCGCGACTGGCTCGGCAGGATTGGTGTGAAGACGCTCTACATCGAACCGGGCAGCCCTTGGGAAAATGGTTACAACGAGAGCTTCAACGGCAAGCTCAGGGACGAACTTCTCAATGGCGAAATATTTTACACGCTGAGGGAGGCCGAAATCCTGATCGGATGCTGGCGGCAGCATTACAACACACTCCGCCCGCACAGCTCGCTGGGATACAAACCGCCAGCTCCAGAAACTATCTTGCCTCGCCCTGCTGGTCTGCCCTACGCTACGCTCCGGGCCGTCCAGCAGGGCGACCTTAACCGCCGGAACTCTAACTTAGCCGGTGGACCACCCTAATGGGGCAGGCCACAGACACCCACAGGCAATCGCACCAGTTCAGGAAAACAGCAGTTGCCCTTGACGTATTAGAGAACACAATCATTGCAGACTGTGACGTAAGCAGGCGACGTTAAGGATCCAACTATCATTGAGAGAGAAGCATTTGTTGCCACGAACTCCCATTTTCAGGGCGGGTATTGGTATTTTATTAAGCATTGCTTGTGCATAAGATAAATGAAGCGAAGTGAAACCAAGTTAAATGATCGACAGTCCACAATTTTTGCTAAATCAAACCGAAGGTCGCCAAGGTCTGGTGGCGTTAATAGTCGCATCCTGCGAAGAAGCAGGCGCTGATGTGTTGGTTGTTGAAAACAAAGATGATTATACACTTATGATAACGGGAGCGGGTTTATCTGCTACAGTTGAAATTTGGACAATAGGAAACGGCGGTCTGTCTATTAGGTGGAAAAGCGACGAATTGCCATTGCGAGCTGTCGAGGGCGCATGGTCATCTGATTGCCGCGAAAATTTTCGCACGACCCACGCAATCACAAATTGTGAAAGCCAAAGCCATCTGATCGAAGCTCTGGCAACTGGGCTGAAAGCTGCCGTGTCGGGGGTGGCGTTTGATGGTCGCAACATCAAATAATTGCATTGGGAAATAGTTGCGGTTATTAGACCATAGGAAAGTAAATTCCTGACGGTCGCGTCCCGCAGCGTGCGCAATGCCCCGAGCGCAGCGGAAAATTATTTTCCCTGAGTGACCTATGAAATTTAGGCACTCAGGAGCCTTTTCTTGATCGTTCCTAAAACCATAAAATTTATTCTCTGCCACCCCTACACGAGTGTGGGATGCCATCCGCCCAATTTGGTATGCCAAGGCACGTCTATTCAAATTATCTCGCATCGCCGCGACGAAACCGTGGCAGGAAAATCATGGTCGGTGACTCTTCGAACACCGTGCACGGCTTAGTTAGACTAGCACATGCTAGGCGTGAAGGTGGTCGTGGTGTAGCAAGAGGGGCTGCGAATGGTGGGCTTTGGCGCGTTAGCCGACCGGCTGCTATTTTACCCGCCTACCGTGAATCTGTGTCCCAATAATGTACAGGAGCCTTGTAGCGGCGATAGTCGGGATGCTCAGGCACCTTGCGGTTTGATCGCGGCGGGATGATTGGGAGGATGCCGCGCATGAGCAGATTTTCTCGGAACCTGTCGCCGTCATAGCCCTAGTCCGCCAGCAGCGCCCTGGGTCTGGGTAGCGGCAGGGCCATCAGATCATCGGCCGATGTATAATCCGATGCTTACTACTATAGCCCCCGATAGTATATACTGCTAATGATCAAGAGGAGCTAGATATGACCCAACAACGCATTTTCATCGATATTTTTGCCCGATGCGATCGGCTGCGATGAGCGAAATCAGATCAAGGGGGCATTATGCCGGTAGCGGTTGGACAGCGTTGTTTGCTGCCTGGTTCGTTGCGCTATCGTCCAGCCTTGGCGCAATCTTTATTGGTGAGGTGATGGGCCAGACGCCGTGCGAGTTATGTTGGTTCCAGCGCGCCTTTATGTTTCCGCTGGCCATCATGCTCGGCATCGCGGCCTACCGATCGGATCGAGATGTGCTCCCCTATGCGTTCGCCCTTGCGTTGGCGGGGTGGGTGATCGCGCTTTATCATTTGTTGCTCTATCTTGGAGTTGTACCAGACGAGATCCAACAATGCGGTTCAGGACCGTCCTGCTCAAACGGCGAAATGACGCTTTTTGGTGCCGTGCCGATTCCGCTTCTCTCGCTGGTAGCCTTTTCGGCCATCTTATTTTTTCTCAACCTTTATCGGAGATCACGATCATGAACAGGCGTTTTGGAGTAGTTTTGACGAGTTTGCTCTCAGTTGGCGCTTTCGCTGCCGGGGTAACTCTATACAGCAGTTCGGTTGCTGGAGAACCCGCAGTCAAGGCGGCGGCTGTGCCAAAGGACATATTTGTGCGTCCTCATTCACCGAGAATCGGACCCAAGAGTGCACCGGTGACAATTGTAGAATTTTTCGACCCGTCTTGCGAGGCCTGCCGTGCTTTTTACCCAAGCGTCAAGCAAATACTCGCCGCGTATCCAAAGGATGTTCGGCTTGTCATGCGTTACCTGCCGCTGCACGAAGGTTCCGCTGAAGCTATTGGTATTCTGGAGGCTGCACGTGCGCAGGGCGTCCTGCAACCGGTAATGGAGGCACTATTGGACGCGCAGCCCAAATGGCACAATGGTGACATGACAGGAGCATGGTCGGCCGCAAAGGCGGCCGGGCTCGATCTTGTAAAGGCCAAGGCAATGCCGAGCGTCGGTATAAATGCGATGATGAAGTCCGATTTGGAGGACGCGAACACGCTTGGCGTCAAGGGAACGCCAAGCTTTTTTGTAAATGGTAAACCCTTGGCTGAATTTGGTCCTGAACCCCTCTACGCTCAGGTTCGCGCTGAGGTCGAAGCTCAACAAAACCCAAACCAAGAGTGAAGACGGTGGCTGGCAGGGCTGCAACGGCCCTTCTCGACAGGTTCTCTTCTACGGGCTTTGTTGCATAACTCGTGACGGTCGCGAGTCAGGTTTTACTTGGAGTTATTATGCGACCCGGATGGTCTTCGGGTTTCCTATTTCTGAGAACCGATTGAGGCCTGCAGCGCGGACTTTTAGTTCGGTAATCTGATGATCGAAGGTGCGCGCGGCGACGCGCTGGCCGAGGAGCTTGAAGCAATGCATCTTGGTTTCGACAAGACTGCGGCGGTGATAGCCGCTCCACTTTTTCTAGATCGTCCGGCCAAGCCGTTTGGTTGTGCGCAGTGCTTCATTGCGGGCGTCAACGCCAGGGCCATCTTTGGTCCACAGCCGCCCGTTGCGACGTACCGGGATGATCGGATTGGCACCGTGCTCAGCGATGACGGCATGATAGCCTCTCGTGTCATATGCGCCATTGGTGGCAGTATGAAGCGCCATGTTTACGCGTTTTCCACTCCCCTTCACCCATCATCTTGATCCCGGTGTTATCGACCAGCAGATGTAGCCCGCCCGAACTGGGCCGCCCACCGAGGTTCACCGACAATGCTTTTTGACGGCGGCAAAGCGTCGTATAATCCGGCACTGGCCAGTCCAGTTTCGCCATCTTGAGCAGGCTCGCAACCAGACCCGTCACCTGTCGTAGCTGAAGGTTGAACAGGATCTTCAGCGTCATGCACAGCTCAATTGCGCTGTCAGAAAACCGCATCGGCCAACCGGGCCGACCAACTGGTACCGAGAGCCAGTTTATCTCTGGTCAAACCACACATCCAATGAACCTCGCTGCTTCAGCGATGCATTATAAGCGGGCCAATTGGTCGTGCGGTACGTCGGGGAGATGGGTCTGGGCATCAGGCTCATCTATACATATCGATTCCCCAAGGGAATCCATCACCTTGTTATGCAACAAAGCCATCTGCGGGTGACGCCGCAGCATATTTACGGCGTTTTATCGATGATGGTGTGGTCGCTCATAGTCGTGATCTCAATCAAATACCTGTCGGTCGTCCTACGCGCCGACAACAAGGGCGAAGGCGGTATCATTGCGCTGGTCGCACGGCTCGGTCCGTGCAGGCGGCGCGCGGGGGTCATCCACGCCGCCCTAGTCGCGATGGGTGTTTTCGGAGCCTCTCTCCTGTATGGAGACGGCACAATCACGCGGGCCATTTCAGTCCTCAGCGCAATCGAGGCGATCAATCACAGACTTGCCTATACCGAGATTGATCTCAATCTTTCCGAGGTGAAGGGACCTGTGATGGACGCCTCAAACGAGCCGACTTTCTCGAGGAATTCCGCGGGCGTTGTTCCTGTCGCAGAACCACGCGTTTCGCGAATTGTCACAGGACAACGGGCCCCCGCCTCTGCCAGACGATATCGCTCGCGATATGATCCAATCACCCTATTAGAAGGAGAACCTAGATGTTTATCGAAAAGATCAAGACACCCGGATTATCGCACCTTTCCTATCTCGTCGGTGCCGACGGGCAGGCAGCGGTGATCGCCCCCCGCCGCGATTGCCACATCTATGTCGAGATGGCTCGCGCCGAAGGGCTGGCGCTCACCCATATCATCAATGCCCATCATAAACTGTCAATTTCGCAAGTATGGGGAACAGGCACAACCTCAAGCTCGGACGGCCAGTTTTTTCGCGGGGCAAAGCGAGGCGCGAGCGGCGGCGACATCAATGCTAGCTATGGCAATGATCCTGGCTTCAGCTTTTATACCCATGTGTCTGACCAGCACGGGCTGTATCATGTTAAAGTGATTTCCGCTACAACGCATTACGCGCCCTCTGTGCTTGACGGCCTGCTGCATCATGGCAGCATTCTCAATATCAGCGAGCATTTTACCGACACCAGCGGCGCGACCGATCATATATTTGCGCTTTGCTCGATGCTGGGCTTTAGTTTCTGCCCGCGCTTGCGTGATTTTTAGGACCGCAGACTGATACCGATGGAAATGCCATCGCGTTATCCAAAAATTTCGCCGCTCCTTGGCCAGCGCATAAAAACCGAGAAAATCCGGGAGCATTGGGATGACATTATGCGTCTGTTAGCATCCATCAAGACTGGCCACGTCGCGCCGTCGGTAATGATGCGCATTATGAACGGCAAAACCAGCTGGACGTGGCTTTGCAGGAAATTGGCAAGATCGAGCACACGCTGTTCATGGTCGACTGGCTCGAAAACCCCGAATTGCGACGCCGCTGCCGGGCCGGCCTTAACAAGAGCGAACAGCGTCATGCCCTGACGCAAGCGATTTCGACATTCCGGCAAGGCGGAACAGTGCCAGATTGTCCGGTCATCAATACGCCGTTTGAATGAATAACATCGAAAGCAATAACGAGGCCTTGCAGAAACGCGGCTTTCTAGTGGGCCGCAATGCCGGCAATTTTGAGGTTTTAGATTTGTTTGAGGTTACGCACAGCGCAGAGAATTTATCATCAGGTCAAGCCCTGATGGCCTGTATCAGCGGTACTATCCCCAATATCTAGAAAATCTGCTTGATATTGTAGCCGAGGATGTGGCGGCTCGTTTCTGGTCCGATCGGTTCCGTTCTTATCATTCAATTCCCGCCTTTGGTGGAGAATATTTTAACAACCATGCCAAGCGTTGCAAGCCTGTTTTGTCGGTGTTGCCACCAATAATGTAGTCAATTCTGGGCATGGTGCTCGGTGCACTGGCCGCATTGGGATTGAGTGTTTTGGATGTTCCAACCTTCGAGAGGCTGATGATGGTTGCCGCGATGTGCCTGATCGCTGGGTGGCTTGGGCATCACCTGAATCTTTCTTGTGATGACCAATGGGACGGAATTGCCCTCAGAAAATAAACAAATAGAAGACTGAGAAGAACGCTATAAAAATCAATATGCCCGAAAGAGAAAATTCGTTTTGCCAAATACTGTTGCCGGGCTCGCGCACGTCGACGATTGTCTGCTCTTTGGCAACTTGTAAAACTGCCCTCGGCAATGCTAATCGGAATGGGTGCTTTGCACCCTCATCACGTAATACGAGTCGATGTTTTCTTTTTCGTTCCATGCAGACGAGTTAACAATTTGTTAAGAATTTAGTCCACCACATAATTTGGTTAAAATTCGTCTGTCTCGAACCGGCACGAAATCGTTGCAAAAGGTTAAGCGCATTTCCGCTGGATGCGGCTTGCAAATGGTGTGGATTCGCAATTGCAATTGCTGTCATCGCGAAGTTGCCATCCTTCCGATATCCTCATATCTATGGCACAAAATTTGCCAGCCGGTTTGCTGGTCGCCGGGGTATTTGGGCAGAGCCGAACCCATGAGTATATATTCGGCGGTGTTACTCGAATTTTGCTTCTAAATTGTCCGCATCCGTTATTATTGGTCCCCTAGATCCACCTGAACGTTCTCGGAAGCAGGGGTTTCGCCTTGCTGGGCGGATAAAAATATTGAGAATAATATTTGGAAAATCGCCGATAACTGATCATTTCTGGATAATTACATCAATATTGACGGTAACGATCTTTCAATGATGGACCGCGTGTCAATGACAGCCCCTGAAGCAGCAAAGAGATAGCCGGCTCGATCAAACCTTAACTTGCAAAAAGCTTCGGCAACGGGATTATCCGCATTGATGAGCACTGAACTGAACTCTGTTCAAGGGTAAATCGCAGTATTGTCGGCACTCCCGCCCTGTATTTCACTTTAAAGTCAGGTTCATCTTTCCACGGAATGGACCCGCGAACACGCAGCGTTGATGATTGGTGCAGAGAGCATAGCTTCGGGACATACATGGGGTTCAAAAGCTGACCCGAGCGCCTCCCACGAACCGCCGGGGGATTCCAGGACGCAAGCCGAAGGGACGTCTGCTGACGGCGTATTGGTCATCGAATATGTTATCAACGCGTGCAAACAGGGAGAGACTGTCGGTCAGCGCGAAATTTCCCGCAAGATCAAAGATGATGCGCTCGTCGATCCCTTGAT
This sequence comes from Sphingorhabdus sp. YGSMI21, assembly GCF_002776575.1. Taxonomy (GTDB): domain Bacteria; phylum Pseudomonadota; class Alphaproteobacteria; order Sphingomonadales; family Sphingomonadaceae; genus Parasphingorhabdus. The sequence continues at coordinate 112,803 of NZ_CP022549.1, forward strand.
TTACGGCAATAGCCCCGCTCCCGGGTTCATTGCGCAAATCGGAAAGGTAGCTTACCCCAAGATTGATCGCAATGCGGCCCGCGTTCACACCCGCTTCTATATACAGTTGATGCCGCGCAATATAGGGCAGGGCATCGCCTTCAGTCACATCACCGAAAAAGTTGCTGTCGAAGCTACTATCAAATTGTGCATCCGTGAACGTATACGCGAGCGACAGGGGAAACGAGATCGTGTCGGTGGCGCGTGGCTCGATCGCTGCCGACAGCTCCAAGCCCTTGACGGTAACTGCGCCGCCATTGAACTGATCGCCAATGTCGCCGACGCTGCAGCCGACAGATTGGGTGCAATTACCGAGCAAGTTGGAATAGTCGTTGTAGAATCCAATCGCAGAGACCTGGACCTCGTCAGTCCTGAAGCGGACGCCGGCTTCGTAGTTCCAGCTTTTTTCGGCGCGGGCGTCCGGACTGCCGGGGCCGGGAGGAGAGAAGCCGCGTGATACTCCTGCAAGCACAATGGCGTCGCCAAACTCGTAAGTAACACCCAGAGCAGGCAGCCACTGGTCGATATTGGTGCGGCGAACCCGGGTTGGCCCGGTCGATCGATCCGGGTCCGATCCTGCATAGTCCAACCGGGTCAAATCAATCCCTTCGTACCTCAACCCGGGCGTCAGCGTCACGGCACCGATCTCGATCCGGTCCTCGATGTAAAATGCGATGGCCTTCGCTTTCGCCTCCCGGTTGGCCTGCTGGCCGATATCGGTCTGGCGCTCAAAGACGAGGTCTCCGCCAATTTGGGAGTAGAATTCCTCGTTTTGCAGTCTGTCTTCTTCATCCTCGTGATAGCGGACGGAGACCGCGAGATTGTGGCGCGTCGCGCCGATGGCGAACGGGCGTTCCAAAGAAAACTGGGCTCCTTCACTACGATAGACGCGATTGTTGTTGCGGATCCGCACCGCGCCATTCGCACTGTCCGCCCCGCGTAAGATATTAAGAGCTTCGCGATTGTCATCGGGGCTATCGAAAACAGTCTGAATCGAATCGAATCGACCGTCGCCATCGAAATCGATATCCTGAAGTTTCGACCAGCTGCGGCTGAAGTCGTTGCGATACAGCGTGGCCGTGATCCTCGTCTCATCGGCAAACGCCAAGGTGCCGATAATACGATATTGGTCGTGCTTCCCGGAAAATGCGTCGCGCTGGCTGGTCGCATAGCGACGATAGGGTTCTGCCGCGAAATCGGCATCGGCAAGTCCGAGGTAGGTCTCATTGGCTTTAAGGTCAGACCGGCCATAAACAAATTCCAAGCGAGCCTCTACGGGTGCGTCCGGCGCGGTGTGAACAGCCAATCGCCCACGATAATCCTGTCGTTCAAATCCGGTGTCAGCATCTGGACGCCCGTCGATTGATTTGAAGCCGTCGCTGCCCTGCTGGTAGGTTTCAATCAGCGCACCAACATAATCTGTGTCAGCTCCAACCCAGCCCTGGCCTTGGAAGTAATTGCGCGAACCATATTGGCCTGAAGCATAGCCGGAGAATCCATCCGTCGGGATTTGGGTAGACCGAAGATTGACCGCTCCGCCGATAGTACGAGGTCCAGAGCGGATCGCGGCTGCGCCCTTCGTTACCTCGACCGCCTGCATACGTCCGATGGCGGGGAAATAATATGCGGCCGGCGCGGCATAGGGGGCCGGCGCGATCAATACGCCATCTTCCATGAGTGTGATGTTGCTCGACCGTTCGACTGGGCTACCGCGCAGTCCTATATTTGGAAACAACCCGAACCCATCCTCCTCCTGGATATTTACCCCGGGCACTTGACGCAGGACGCGGTTTACATCCCCATGGTCGAACCGGCGGAGATCTTCGCTGTCGAGCAGATCGGCAGAACCGGCAACCCGGTAGGGATCAATCCGGCCTCCGAGGACGATAATTGAAGTATCGGGATTTGCCTGACGGTCTTCCGAAGCCTGCTCAGTTCCATCTTTCTCGGCGACGGGCCAATTCTTCTCTTGGGCTTGCACTGGCATGGACAAGGCAACTGCGAGGGACGAGACGGCAGCACGATACATAGAGGTTTCCTTTTCTCCGAGCGGTGTGGGGAGGGCTGCCTCTAACGTTATTGCAAATGCTTCGCAAGAGCATAATTGCGATGCTCTCAAAACTTTTGTCAGGACCTATCATTCTGGCGCTTGCTCTCATGCTATTTTCTCGGGGTGGGGAAGGGGCCAGCGGTCTGCCATCCTCGCATAGTGGGCTGAGCTATGGATTACTTTATCTGCGCCAATTCCTGCTTGGCTTCTCGCTTTACAAGTATGCCTTTGCCATGCTTTATGCCCGCGCTGAAGCCCTCCTCAACAATAGCGCCCAAGATGAGTTCAACTAGCATCGCCGACTTCCACAAGGCAGGGGATTAGGGACTGGCGTTCCACGATACGATCCTCTGCATGCCAAGGTGTTTGACAAATTTGCTTCCGAGTTAATCACGTGCAAATTCCAAAATTGCTTTGATTTTCGCTGTTGTATTCATGCTGGGGGTTCAAACGCGTCGACGTAAAGTTGCTCGACCCGCAGGACTTCCTCATCAGTCAGTGCGGCAAATTCTTGTGTGCGCGCGCTGCGAAAGCTGACCGCCATTTTGCTGAAGGAACTTTTGAAGCAACTCGATCTGCGCTGATGGCATGTCGACAACCTGCTGTACGCCGTCACCGAACCGGTCGAACGCCTCCAGGTAACGAACCTCTTGGGGAAGATCGTGGACAATGGTTTGTTCCACGCATTCATAGAGAAATTCCGCATGCGCGGTAGCGTCAAAATAACGGTAGAAGTCTGCGGTATGATTGAGCACTTCGACGTTTCCGTCGGCCGTCCGCTGCCATTCGATCTCAGGGAGAAGAGGTCTGGAATAGGTTTCCAGCACTGTCCGATAAGCGTCGAGCTGTCTTAGAATGGCAGCGCTGATCGGGAACACGAGCCCGGGCGGATTGTAGCTGGCGGCTGCCAGTGCGTGATGGATGAGCCAACGGTGAATGCGGCCGTTGCCATCTTCATAAGGGTGGATGTAGACAAACCCAAACGCCAGAACTGCTGCGGCGACAACGGGATCGAACGCTTTGGTAAGTGTTCGCTCGGTGTAGACGACAAGCCCTGTCAGCAAGTCTGTAATGTCATCATGGCGCGCACTGATATGGTCCGGGATCGGGTCTCCTGAATCCCGGTCATGAACGCCGACAAAGCCGCCTTGCGTTCTAAAACCGAGTTTTACGAAGCGCGCATCACCGATCACGATGCTTTGAAGACGGTCAAATTCGGTCAGAGTGACGGGATTGTTGCCCGCTTGCGCAATCGCCTGACCCCATCGTACCGCGCGGGTGCCGGAAGGCTTTTCGCCCTCGATCGCAAAGGATGACTTGGAATCGTTCAATAGAAGGAACGCAGCCGCGCGCGCCACGAGGTCGGGGCGGACGCGCCCGATTTCGGCACGTACGCGTTTATCCAACTGCTTGTCCGCGGCAGCCTGCAGGGCCGGCGTTCGGCGGACCATTGGGCAAAAGGCCGGCGTTCCCGGGAGATTGTCGAGGATTTTGTGCCGGGACGAGACTTGTCCGCGCGCAAGGGCAAATTGTAGCTTAGGATCGACGATTGTCACCAGCCGAACTTTGCCAGGTTCAGGGATATCGAGCTGGGTGCCCGTCAGCCATTCGTAAAGATACCACGCCCGGCGCGCAAAGGCGCCGGTCGGTGTCGCCATTACGAATTCGCGGATCGCTTCAGGTTCGATAGTCTTGAAGAGCTGCGCCAGAACGCCCAGATCAATGCCTTCCCACTTCATGGCGAATACCAGGTGGCCTGCAAGGCTCGATTCCGGACGGTGACGCGGGGTCAGCAGAACCCAATCCGAAGTTGGCACCGGATGATGGCGTTCGGCAATCGCCGCTAGGCGAGGCGGTAAGGGAAGCGAAAGGCCATAGGCGGCGATCAAAGCGGCATAGCCGCATGGGGTCGCAGGCTCGGGGAGACTGCGGCCGTGAAAATCATTCACCGCCTGTGAAGGCCACTCACCCATAATTTTCTCCGTGAAAAACCATCACTTGAACCGTGGTTACTTGCGAATCGCGTTCACCATCTATGAAAATCTATCACAGTTTACCCAAAATGTGAATATCGTTCTCTAATATTTGAGTTTACTCGTTTCTTGGGCTATCTTTCAACTTGATTATCGTTGGCATAATGGACCACGCAGAGCTGTGCTCCGGCCCGAACGGGGACATCAGGACCGTTTCAAATCAATATATAAGGGGCTGCTCTCGGCACGCTTCGCCGCCGTTCGCGTGCGAGTTGCCGATGGCCCGCCTCAACGCATCCGGAACAGTGGCGCGCAACATCTGCGCGGCGAGGAAGTGTGGCTGGTCGGCGAACATCGCTCAACCGGCGAGCGCAAATACTACCTCTCCAACCTGTCCTCCGACACGCCGATCAAGCAGCTTGCCGGAGCCATCAAGGCCCGGTGGGTCTGCGAACAGGGACATCAGCAACTCAAGGAAGAGCTCGGCCTCGATCACTTCGAAGGCCGATCATGGAAGGGGCTTCACCGACATGCGCTGATGTCGATGATTGCCTTGGCCTTCCTGCAATCCCGCCGCCTCAAGCAGGCCAAGGGGAAAAAAAGAAACGCCGGGCCACCACCACAGCCGAGCCTGCCGGCGATCAGGCAGGCCATCATTGAACGCCTCGCCAAACCTCCTGATCTGACGTGCCCACAGTGCGGACACTGCATCTCTCATCGCTCGCTCATAAATCTGCCAAAGTAGTGCTAGGTTCTGTTGACAAAAGGGATTCCCAAATCGCTTGGTTTCGGATTCATATGTGGACGCCCCCTTTGGCAAGGGCTTTTTTGCTGAGATGACTTTGATCGGTTGCTTTCATATGTCCGGCCTGTTACTCCAAAGATGAGACACTAAACCTGCCGTTACGCTTTCCAGCCGATTGCGGCCATTTTTCTGACCGGCTTGATCCGGTTCGAAGCGGTCGGTCAGGAAACGCCCTAATGTTAAATATTTCTGAAATATTCAGCGGCGCGGACACTAGGATCGGTCAGGTAGTTTTTCTGATGGCACCGTACATCAGAAATCGGAAAATCATTAGCGATATCATCTTGTAAAAGAAAACTAGGATATAGCGATCGACAGCTTTTCTTATCAATTGCCCAATAAGGTTGATAATATATCTTATGTTAAGTAATTGATATTATAAACCTTTATTAACCATATCTGATTTCTTAGTCAATTTTCAAACTTATGCGTTTCCAAAATCGGTGGAACCTGCAGTAATAACTCCAATTATCTAAATCACTTTCCACGAAATTCGATATCGATGCCAAAAAGCTACGAATGGTGGATCTATGCCTAACCAATCGGTTATGACAGTTTACGTCTTTGTTCTTGGGTTCTCAACTTTCGTCTGTCTACGCCACTTCAGCAGGTAAGCGACGGGGATGATCAACATTGACCGCAATAGTGCCGTTTGTCCGAGAATTAGCACGCGCTCCGCAACGGCTATCACCTGCCATAGTTACCTTGACTGCTGAGATCTTTAGGATCCTATTGATCAACCAGTTTTGTCTCATGTAAATAGCCCGATACAAGTATGCCCGGATTCAAATTCGGCAAACGCGCACAGAACTCCACGCGATTCGAACACCGTCCACGGAAAGCGAAGGCCACTATACGGTCGCTGCTGAACCCGAAAAGCTTTGTTTGAGGCATAATATGCTAGTGAATTGATTCCAACGTTTGGAACCCACGGTTTCGAGCAGCGATGATTTCATCAGGATCAGCCTTCCAGACGAAGGGTTTGGGGTCGTTAGCGTTGTATTCTCGAACGAAGCGATTGATCGCGGCCTGGAGATCGACGAGCGAATGGAAGACGCCATTCTTGAGCCGCCGCCGGGTCAGCTTTGCGAAGAAGCCCTCGACGGCATTGAGCCATGAGCACGAGGTTGGTGTGAAGTGGAAGGTCCAGCGCGGATGGCGCGCGAGCCATTCCTGAACCTTGTCCTTCTTGTGTGCCGCATAGTTGTCGAGAATGACGTGAATGGCCTTGTTCTTCGGGACCTCGCGCTCGATCCGATTGAGGAAGCGGATGAACTCCTGATGCCGGTGGCGCTGCATGTTCTGGGCAATGACCGTTCCGTCGAGCACGTTGAGTGCTGCAAACAGCGTGGTCGTGCCATGGCGCTTGTAATCATGGGTCATGGTTCCGGCACGGCCCTTCTTCATCGGCAGACCGGGCTGAGTGCGATCAAGCGCCTGGATCTGCGACTTCTCGTCGAATGACAGCACCACCGCATGGGCAGGCGGCGAGACATAGAGGCCGACGATATCGTGAAGCTTCTCGGCGAAGGCCGGATCGTTGGACAGCTTGAACTGCCGCCAGCGATGCGGACTGAGGCCATGAGCTTTCCAGATCGCCTGGACAGTCGAGGCTGCCAGGCCGGCGACCTTCGCCATCGCGCGCAATGTCCAATGGGTCGCCTCGTGGGGCGGCGGCTCCTGCGTCAACCTGACGATCTCAGCTACGCGCTCCGCCGGGACCGGCACCTTGCCCGGCGGGCGGGACTTGTCGCGCAGCAGACCATCGACGCCTTCGTGCATGAACCGCTCTTGCCAGCGCCACACGCAGGTCTTGGACTTGCCGGTTTCAGCCATGATGGCCGAGGTTCCACGGCCGTCCCCGCTCAGAAGAACAATCCGCGCTCGCCAGACGTGCTTCTGCGAACTCATGGGATTAGCGATGATCGCCCGCAATCGCTGGCGATCGCTGGCAGACAGGGTGAATGATATACCGGTGCGCATGGGCGCAGACTCGCACATCACAGCGCAACAGGGAATCCCCAATCGGACTCATCTTATCCGATCAATCCACTAGATTATGTAGCGATCCCATCCAGCGTAGTGCTCGCCGCTTCCTTCTCCTTTTGGCAAGCTCAACCCGATGAGAAAAAGTCCGACCACAACGGATGCAACCATGCCGGATGACGCGGCACCATTCAGAAGGAATGGTGCTATCACGAGCCAGGCGCCGAAAGCGATATTTACGAACCGCAAGGCCCGCGCGACTTCGGCCGTCGCGATAATCGCGACCGTTATGACCAGCGCGCCCACGACGTGGTCGCTGTTTGCCATCGCCCCCTCGCTGCCGAGCGTGAGCCTGCTCAGCATGAGCCAGACGCCCAGAACAGTGCTTGCGATCAGCGTCCACGGGAAGGTGACGCCCCTGACCGTGTTATTCCAGATGGCGCGGACATCGGTCATGTAATCTTCCTTGTCGATTTCGCCGCGCGATGCAGCACCGCCCTTGAAGAAGGTTCGCACAAGGGGTTTGCCCTCTTTCTTTGACCAGTAGAGATACTGGCCCATGGCAATAACCTCATCAAGGGAGAACGGTATCATGATCAGCATTGCCAGCGCAGCAATCAGGGCCGGAGTACTCCACGTCCCGATCATGATCGGCTGTATGATCACGAAATAGATACTGACGACGCCAAGCGGGATGACGAGTATCCCGAAGAAAGTCACCATCCAAGGCATGGTCCGCCAGCGCGCTCTGGTCCCCATCACCGCCATCAGGATTTCCAGGACGTAACTGACAGCGCCAAGACCGGCATCCGGGATCGGCCAAGCCTTGGATATATCAGAGGTAATGATTTCCTCGGTCCCGTTCTGTGGATCAACGAGCGATCCTGAGAAAAATGGCTCCCAGGCCCCATCGATATGGCCGAGCTGATAGGAGGTGAGCATGCGCGATATCAAAAGACCAATGATGCCCATCGCCACGATCGGGAAACGCTGCGCATCGGTGGACGGACTGTAGGTCCACCCCGGCGGGATGGACTTCTTGTCCATCATGCCTTCCATACTCATGCCCGGCATCATCGGCACGAGAACCGAGAATGCGATCACCAATGTGCCTACAAGCAAATTGGTCAGATATTGTGCGGCGCTCGGGCTCCAGAAGAACAGCGGGGCAAAAAGCAGCCAGATCCCGATGAAGGCGGTCGCCCACTGGCCCAGCCAGGCAGTACGCTTCGAAAGCGACATTCCGCCGAAAATCGCCAATGCGATCCCGCTCAGCATATCGCTGATGGCAAGGGCGTTGGCGCGCCATTCGATCGACGGCAGACCCCGTTCGAGGGTTACGGCCACGACCGAGGCGCGGGCGGTGTCGGCGGAAACGACGTCATAGACACCGGGGCTCGCGGCCAGCCACAGGCCGAGCCCGATGACCGCATAATGGGCCCATCGCGTTTCGCGTTGGGGACCATCCATATCGTGCATCTCACCAGCCATGTCCCCGGCCATTTGGTGTCCGTCATGCGACGAATGGTGTGGCGTTTGCGCAGTTTTTTCGGCGGAGCCTTTCGGATGCCACGCAACCCGCGCGGTATTAAGCTTGTTTGTCTCATACCATTTCTGCGGATCTGATTTCAAAGCTTCAACGATAGCCGGAAGCATCTCGCGGAGCGAGTGCTCAGGCTCCCAATTCAGCAGTTTCCGAGCGCGGGAAATGTCGAGAATATAATGCGCATTGGCATCATCAACCATCCATTGCTTCACAAAACCATCGTGGCCAAGAATCTCCTCCTCAATCCATGTTCCCAGCTTCGCCACGGCCTTCGGAATCCGGACTGTGGTCCAGTCTTCGCCGTGGATTTCGCGATGAACGATGTCCTGGATCTCGGCGTAGCCCAGCGTATCCGGTTCGCCGATGAGTATCGGGGTCTCGCCGGGCAACTGGTCCCTGCGCGCAATCGTCTGTTCGACTGCCTTGGCCAAATCCTCGAGATGCAGCGCGGACTGCGCTGCACACAACATCCCGGGATAGAGATGCGCCGACACACGGTGTTCGTACACGCCGGCGATTTGCTCGGCAAGAAAGGCAGAGTGACCCTCGTCGTCATAGACGCCCGCAAACCGCAAGAAGACCACCGGTATTCCGCCGCGATTTTCGCGCAGCACTTTTTCTGCATCGGCCTTCGATTGGGGATAAGGCCAAGTCGGCCCGATCGGCGAGGATTCATCGATCCGCTCGTCCGGCAGTGGCCTGGGTTCGTGGACCAGCATCGAGCTCGCATAGACAAATTGGTCGACATCAAAGTCCTGCAGCGCTGTGATCAGCCGGCGCGAACCCTCCACATTGACCTCTTGATATAAGGGGTTCGGTTCGCCCGTAATGTCGAAATAGGCAGCCAGGTGAATGCATGCCGCGATCTTGTTACCGTAAGCGGCTCTCACCGTTTCAAGGGCGTCGACAACCGACGCTTCTTGGGCGAGGTCGATCGAATATGAGGCCTCCAGTCCGGGGATGTCTTCCGAGGCTGACCGGTCGAGTCCGATTACGCGGTAGTCATCGCTTAATCGTCTGATAAGCGCGCGACCGATATATCCGTTCGCACCAGTTATGAGGACAAGGCCCTTTTCCATAAATCACCCCTTCAATCTCGTCTTAACTCTTCCTACCAACATAGAAGAAGCCGCCCTCCGTTTGTCAGAGGGCGGCCCTGCGACAGGTCACTAGACTAGCAGCAACCTGCGGAGGCTTTTTCCTCAGCCGGTTTGGAGATTCCCTCGACAAGCTTGGCGGTCTTCGCGTCGTTATCGGACCGCGCGATATCCGCCTGCGAGACCATACCGCAGCATTTGTCCACTTCTGTGTCGGGCGTGACAGTGACAACCGACCGGGTCATTATATCTTCCACCCACGTATCTGGCGACTTTCCTTCGGCTACGACACGGCAGCAAATGTCTCGATCGGTCACCACCCCGACAAGTTCGCCCTCGTTATCGACGACCGGAATTTCACCGCAGTCGTTCTCTACCATCAGCTTCGCCGCGTCCTGCGCGCTCGTCTCTTTATCGCAGCAGGCCGGGTCACTGGTCATAATTTCGCGAACATTCATGTTTGTCTCCTTTATTTGATGGAACTCGCCGACAAGAAAAGCCGTTTCCAAAGCCAGAGGATGCGGCATCCAACGGTGCCTCCTCGTCGAATCATACAATGACGGAAAGATAGGGCTTCCCATCATCGGAAGGTCAACAGTGTCCAAAAAATATTCTGGCAACGACCATCTGAACAATCGGACACTTCATGAAAACGCACAACTAACAGCAATGTTCCAATTTCTCCTTCGCTTCGCCTTTCTTGTAACCGCTAAACGCATATTGGCGCGGCTTGTGAAAGTTGGTAATGACGTGGGCCTCACTTTCCTGCGATCTGACAGGCGCTTGCGAAATTACTTTGGTCGCGCTCCTGATCTTGGTGGAGTTGTCTTCGGCGCTGCAAGCTGTCACATCGGCTGCGTCTCCGCTCCTTGTGCAAAGCAAATCCGGCAGGCGCGAACGGAAAAGCAAGTCTCATTTCTGTAAGGCCTGTTGACCAGTCATATTACCTATACGAATAAAGCTGCTCCAACCCCTCATAATTTTTCAATTTTAAAATGGCTCGTCGGGGGGGTTGACCTTCCAATGATGGGAAGCCCTATACTTCTGGGCGAGCTGCAACTGAAAACGATTTTGGAGAATTTCCCCTATGCCGCAGACAGGATCGGCGAGCCGTGCTCGCTGGATCCGGCGTTGTGGCGATCGGTGCGGGAACCGCGGTAATCCTTGGAGCGGGCACCAGAGGATCTGTAGGTGCCAAGGCTGGTCAAAATGAACTCGTTCTCGAAGCGGGGAAAACCCTTGCATCGCTAATGGGCGAGCGGTTGCCACAAGTTCCTGTCTGGGGTTACAACGGCTTAGTGCCCGGACCCGAAATCAGAGTCCGGCAAGGGCAGCCTTTCAAAGCGCTTCTTAAAAACAATCTCGATGAGGGAACAACCATTCATTGGCACGGGCTGCGTGTGCCCAATGCGATGGATGGTGTGCCGCATCTGACGCAGGATCCCGTCGAACCGGGGCAAGCCTTCCTATATGAATTTACCCCGGCTGATGCAGGTACCTTCTGGTATCATCCGCACCAGCGCAGTTTCGAGCAGGTTGGACGCGGGCTTTACGGGCCCCTAATCATCGAGGAGGTTGGCCCACCGCAAGTCGACCGTGATATTACCTGGGTGCTGGACGACTGGCGGATGAGTGATAGCGGAGAAATTAGCGGAGGCTTCGGTAGCCGGCACGATGCGATGATGGGGGGCCGAATCGGCAACACGATCACCATCAACGCAAAACCACCAAAGCCCCTGGAGGTGCGTCCGAACGAACGGATCAGGCTCAGGTTGGTGAACGCCGCCAATGCGCGGATCTTCGGACTCGATTTCTCAGACATCGAGCCCGTTATTATAGCGCTCGATGGACAGCCCGTCAAACCACACACGCCGTCCGGACCGCTGTTGCTGGGGCCAGCGATGCGCGTTGATCTAATCCTCGACCTTACCGAAGCATCTGCTACCCGGCATGAAATCCGCGATGTTTTCTACTCGGGTCTGGAATACAGCCTCAACGAGCTTGTTTATACGGGCACCTCGATACGCAGCGCGCCCTTGCAACACGCAGTCTCGCTGTCACCGAACCCACTCGCTGAACCCAATCTCGCCAATTCAGATCGTCACGAGATCCGATTTGGTGGCGGGATGATGGGTATGATGAGTGGGCGGAAAAGCGGTTCGAGAATGATGTCGGGAGGCATGATGGGCTGGACGGTCAATGGTGTTTCGGCAACTGGCCATGTCCATGACCCCATTATAACGACCCCGCAGGGCCGGACCCTCGTTCTTGACATGATAAACGACACCGCATGGTGGCACCCGATTCACCTGCATGGCCACAGCTTCCGGGTATTGTCCCGCAATGGCAATCCCACGCAATATCGCGAGTGGCAGGATACCGTGCTGATGTCTCCGCAGGAACGCGTCGAGATCGCATTTGTCGCCGACAATCCGGGCGATTGGATGTTCCATTGCCACATCCTCGAGCATCAGGCTGCTGGGATGATGGCCACAATTCGGGTAAATTAATATGAAAGGAAATTTGATGAACTTACTTCTCAAGATTACTGCAGTTCTGGCTGCGTTTATGGCAATTCCCACACTCGCATCGGCCCAAGAGGCAAAGCCGCTCGCCACGATTTTCAAAAACCCGCAATGCAGCTGCTGCGAGAGTTACGGAGCCTATCTCGAGGCCAACGGATATCCGGTTAAAATGGTGGCGACCCATGACCTCGCCCTCATCAAGGAACGCCAAGGCGTACCGGCCGGGCTCGAAGGCTGCCACACGATGCTCATCGGGGGATATTTTGTGGACGGGCATGTCCCTGTCGCAAGCGTCGACCGTCTTTTGAAAGAACGCCCCGATATTTTGGGGATCACGCTGCCAGGAATGCCTACCGGTTCGCCGGGAATGGGCGGTCCGAAATCCGGTACTTGGACAATTACGGCTGTCGCTCCGGACGGCGCCAAAAGCGTCTACAAGCGCTATTGACTGCCGCAAACGATCCTAGCAGATACGCTCGTATCCAAATTTGTGACCGACATTCTTAGAACGGGTAGAAGTGGCATCACTGGCCAGGCCCTTGAGAATGGGACAGTCGGGACGATCATCGTTTGTACACCCTTCGAGGAGATGCTCAAGAGCATCGATCATCGAGTGAATTTCCGCCGCCTTGTTCCGCAGAGCGACTAGATGGCTGTCGGCAACGTGTCGAACATCCTTGCTGGCCCGCTTCTCATCCTGCCAAAGACCGAGCAACTCTTTGATTTCGTCAATCGAAAAGCCCAGATTGCGGGCTCGGCGGATAAAGCGCAGCTTATGGATATCGGCAGGATCGTAGAGCCGATAACCGGCGCCGGTTCGTTCCGCGGGCATGATAAGCCTGATCTTCTCATAGTGGCGGATCATCTTGGCCGAAACGCCGGTCGTTCCAGCAGCCTCGCCGATCGTGTGGTAATGTCTCATGACCGCACTCATAAGCTTCCCATGATGGGAATGCAAATCCGTTGAGGGGATAGTCACAATAAAGTTCACAAAGCTCTTGACCTTCCCATCATGGGAACCCTTATATTTCGGTCATTGATTGATTCGGAGAATAGAGAAGCGATGGATACTAACTCGTCCCGAGCATTGGTGCACGCACCCTTCGGCTGGTCAAGCGGCCAGGACAGAAACGAGTGGAACTTGCGCCACAGCCTTCGGCAAGCGCCGCAAGTGGCTGCTCGCCCTTGTTGCGGTCTTGACAGCAGCCGGTCTCATACTGGGCTCGATGTGGCTGGGATTCGCCGCGATACTTCCCTTTCTCTATGTACTGCCTTGCCTGCTCATGCTCGCGATCTGCATGCGCAAGGGCAATTCTTCACAGGGATCATGAACAAACAGCCCGTGTGTGCTCTCTAACGGCGTGCAATATAACGTGAGACCAACCCCTACCAATCAAACGAAAGGATATTTGTAATGAACAATCTAAAATTAGCTGCCCTCGGCACCCTGGCAACGGCCGGTCTTGCCACAGCAGCGATTGCACAGCCCAAGGTTGAACACCGTCCCAGCGCGAAAGAGAATTCGCAAAACCGGGAGCGTGGTGCCATGCAGGGTGACATGCCCGGCATGAAAGGAGATATGTCCGGCATGATGGCCATGATGAATGATCCTGAAATGCGCGCGCAAATGATGGATATGATGCGCAACTGCAAAGAGATGATGAAGAAAAAGCAGGATCAGATGTCTAGCCCGGAAGCAGGCTAAGGCTTCGCATTATAACGACAAGCTCCCAAATTGGCCCGTCCCTCTACCTGCCCCGCAGTAACACTGCGGGGCAGGACCTCTATATCTATTGCGACTGGTGGCTTGCACCGCCCTCATTGACCATAGGAGTCCACTGAGAATGTTGAATTTTAAAAGGATAATGCCAAGGGGCTTGTCAGAGCCCGGTCAGGCGCATAAGACGGCGTAATGCATATTCTGCGCTCCTTTGGACTCATCCTGATCGCCTGCGGGCTCCTCGTGCAGTCGGCAGCCTATGCCTCTGCGCGCCCCCAGGTCGCTGCGATGATCGACGGTCCATGTGATGAGATGCGCATGAAAAACTCATCGACCACTTCTTCAGATGACCAACAAGGGCCGTGCAAGAACCTGCGCATGGATTGTTTGGTGGCGCTCGGCTGTATCCCCCCACTGGCCATGGCCGCTGATGCGTCTGCCGAATATTTAGATACAGCCATGCCGTCGCAGTTTGGCGAGTTCACCGAGTTCTCGCTGGCTGTCAATCGACTAGGACCTGAACCTCCGCCTCCGCAAACGCAGCTCTGAATATAGGCAGGGGGAAAACCCTGCAAGCCTGAAGCTAAGCGAATCGCTCTGCGCATCTCGCGCCGTTCGTTCGTTCTGCCCATGCCCCGTCCTTTAGCGGAAAATACAAATTATGAAATGTGCATTTTGGACTGCGCTTCCGGTCTTGCTGGCTCTCGCACCAGCAAGCTACGCCCAATCGGTTGGATACGAAGAAGCCTTAAGATCGGCCGTCAGCGATCAACCACAAGTACGGGCGCGCGAATTGCAGCTTGACGCCCGCCGCCAGGTTGCCGATGCCGCAGACGAACTTCCCGACCCCAGACTACGTGCAGGAGTCCAGAACCTGCCGGTCAGCGGGCCTGCAGCGTTCCAGCTGGATCGTCAGCTCCCCACTCAGATCCAGGTCGGGGTCGAGCAGGAAATTCCCAACCTTGCTAAGCGGCACGCCCGGACGGGAATCGCTGCCGCAGACATCGACCTTGCCGCAGCGAAATTGAGCCAAATACAGTATATGGCGCGTCTCGGCGCAGGAAAAGCCTGGATTTCGCTCGCTTATTCCCAACAAGCCCTGAAGGTTGCTGATGAAGCGCTTGGACAGATTGAAACGCTCGTTCCCTTAGCCCGAAGCGCTGTCGCTTCCGGTTCGGCCCGTCCGGGCGAAAGCTTGGAGATCCGTCGAGCAGTGCTGGATGTCGAGGATGTGCGGACGCGCCTCGAAGCCGACCGTGAAGCGGCACAAGCGATGCTGGCGCGCTATATCACTGTTGAAAACGCGACCGCCTCGGGGTCCGTTCCTCCAACCGATGTCGATGTAGAGCGTCTCCGGGCGACCCTGAAACATAATCCGGAAATCATCCTCGCGATCGCACAGGTCCGTCAAGCCGAGGCGAGGACTGATCTCGCCCGATCGGAAAAGCGCCCTGATTTCGGAGTCAACGTGAGCTATGGGCGGCGCGATCCTGCCTTCGGCGATGTCGTATCGGTCATGGGCTCGATAACGCTTCCCATTTTCTCCGGTAAAAGACAAAATCCGAGGATTGCCGCCGCAGAAGCCGATGCCTTTGCAGCGCAATCTATCCAAGCGGATCGCCTGCGCGAGCTGGAGGCCCAATTTGAGGGCGACCTTGCCGCCTGGCGCAGCGCACACCGCCAGTGGCAACGTGCCACTGAAGAATTGCTACCTCTGGCACGTAGCCGGGCCGAGCTCGAAAGGGCCAGCTTTGCAGCGGGCCGCGCCGAGCTTCTGGATGTCATCGAGGCGATCAAGGCCTTGGCCCTTCTCCAGATCGAAATACTCAAGCGCGAGGAAGCGACCGTGGAAGCGGCTGCCAATTTACGACTTACTTACAGGGAGCACGACCTATGAGAGCCGCAATGGGAGCCGCATGGGATAAACTGTCGCCGCGCCAGAAATCCTGGACGATGGCGGCAACGGTAGCACTAATCAGCGCAATCGCTGGCTACGGGCTTTCACAACTCGGGCAAGGTGGGAACGAAACCAATAGCAATGGCGGTGCCTCCAGTGCCGAGTGCGAAAATGTCCTCTACTGGTACGATCCGATGGTGCCGGGCCAGCGCTTCGATGAGCCTGGCAAATCGCCGTTCATGGACATGCAACTGATTGCGAAATGTGCGGGCGAGGAAGCCGGAGCGAGCAGCGGGGTCAGTATCGATCCGACGCTCGTCCAGAATTTCGGAATCAAAACCGCTGAAGCCGAATATGGCGTCCTCGAACCGGAAGTGACCGTCACCGGCGTTCTCGCCTACAACGGGCGGGACGTCGCGATCGTCCAGCCCAGGGCGGGCGGCTTTGTCCAACGAACCTATGGCCGCGCGCCCGACGATGTTGTCGGTCGCGGCGCACCGCTGGTCGACATTCTGGTACCGGAATGGGGCGGCGCGCAGCAGGAATATCTGGCGGTGCTGAACAGCGGCGACGAAGCGCTCGCTCGCGCCATGCGTGAACGCATGCGCCTGCTCGGCATGTCGCCCGGCCTGATCTCCTCAGTCGGGCGAAGTCGGCGGGCGCAATCGACGATCACCGTCACCGCGCCGATCGGCGGTGCCATCACATCGCTCGGCGTTCGTCCCGGCATGACCGTGATGGCCGGGCAGATGTTGGCGGAAATTACCGGTTTCTCGCCGATCTGGCTCGAGGCGGCGGTCCCGGAAACACAGATTGCCAATGTCCGTGTCGGTCAGCCCGTCAACGCAATGCTTACGGCATACCCTGAGGAACGGTTTGTCGGTCGCATCATTGCGGTGCTGCCGAGCGCGCAGGATGCGAGCCGCACGGTGACCGTGCGGGCGCAGCTGCCCAATCCTGGAGGTAAGCTCAAGCCGGGTATGTTCGCGCGGGTTTCGCTCACTCCCGACACGCGGCGCGCGCTGCTGGTCCCCTCCGAAGCCGTCATTCGCACGGGGCGCAGAACGATCGTGATGCTCAGGCAGGACAAGGGAGGCTTCACGCCCGCCGAGGTCCGCATCGGGCGCGAGGCAGCCGGCCGAACCGAGGTCCTTGCGGGCCTTGCGCCGGGCGACAAGGTCGTGACCTCTGGCCAGTTTCTGATCGATTCCGAAGCCAGTCTTTCCGGTCTCGACGTCCGGTCTATTGAGGAGGCTCCGGGCAAAGATGCTGGCGCGCAGCAAGGAGCTGATGACAAAAAGCCCGCCACTTTCAGCGCCACCGGCACAATCGAAAAGATCGCCGCGAGATCTGTCACGCTGAAGCACGGACCCGTTCCGCAGCTCGACTGGCCCGCGATGACAATGGCCTTCTCCACCAGCAGCGCTGCGCAGCTACGCGGGTTCAAGCGCGGAGACCGGGTAAAATTCACCTTCATACAAAACGATTCTGGGGCCCAAATCGTGTCGATCCGGAAGAGCGGCCAATGATCGCGCGCATTATCGATGGTTCTATCGCCAATCGCTTTTTCGTCGTGCTGGCCGCGCTCGTCCTCTCTCTGGCAGGCTACTGGGCCGTGCGGACCACGCCGGTCGATGCAATACCCGACCTTTCGGATGTACAGGTGGTCATCCGATCCAACTATCCAGGGCAAGCGCCGCGCCTGGTTGAGGATCAGGTCACTTATCCGCTGGCGACGACCATGTTGTCGGTCCCCGGTGCCAAGACTGTCCGCGGTTATTCATTTTTTGGGGATAGCTATGTCTATGTGATCTTCGAAGACGGGACCGATCTTTACTGGGCGCGCTCGCGCGTTCTTGAATATCTCAATCAGGTGCAGGGGCAACTACCCGAAGGGGTTTCAAGCGCGCTCGGCCCGGATGCGACCGGAGTCGGCTGGATCTACGAATACGCATTGGTTGATCGCACCGGCGGAAACGATCTTGCCGGCCTGCGAAGCCTTCAGGACTGGTTTTTACGTTATGAGTTAAAAACGGTCCCGGGGATTGCAGAGGTCGCCAGCATCGGCGGCATGGTCAAGCAATATCAGGTCGTGCTCGACCCCTACCGTATGGCTTCACTTGGCGTCACCCACGCCGAAATAGTCAAGGCGGTCCGCGCATCCAATAGGGAATCTGGAGGATCGATCGTCGAGATGGGCGAGGCCGAATATATGGTTCGCTCCTCAGGCTATCTCAGCAAATTGGCCGACTTTCGCAGCATTCCCCTGAGCGTCGCCGGTGCGGGCGTTCCCGTGACTCTCGGAGACGTTGCCACCATTCAAATTGGTCCCGAACTTAGGCGCGGCATCGCCGAACTCAATGGCGAAGGCGAGGTCGCGGGCGGTGTGGTGATCCTTCGCCAAGGCGCCGATGCGCGCAGCGCGATCACAGCGGTCGAAGCCAAGCTCAAGCAGCTTCAGGCGAGCCTGCCAAAAGGGGTTGAGGTCGTCACGACTTACAACCGTGCCCAGCTGATTGACGCTTCGGTGGAAAACCTGACAACTAAGCTAATCGAGGAATTCATCGTTGTCGGCCTGGTTTGCGCGCTGTTCCTCTGGCATGTACGTTCTGCTCTGGTAGCTATCGTCACGCTGCCACTGGGCGTCCTCGCCGCCTTCATCATTATGCGCTTCCAAGGCGTGAACGCCAATATCATGTCGCTCGGCGGAATTGCCATTGCTGTGGGAGCGATGGTGGATGCCGCGATTGTGATGGTCGAGAATGCGCACAAACATCTGGAACGATGGGCGCACGACCATCCCGACCGCAAACTGGTCGGTCAGGAGCGGTGGAAGGTAATAGCGGACGCCGCGAAGGAAGTGGGCCCGGCACTGTTTTTCAGTCTTCTGATCATTACCTTTTCCTTCATCCCCGTGTTCACCTTGCAGGCGCAGGAAGGACGGCTGTTCGCGCCGCTTGCTTTCACCAAGACATACGCAATGGCAGGGGCGGCGATTTTATCGGTTACACTTGTGCCGGTACTGATGGGCTGGCTGATCCGCGGAAAAATACCGTCCGAAGACAAAAACCCAATCAATCGCGGGCTGACGTGGGCCTACCGACCGGGGCTCGACTGGGTCATGCGGTGGCCGAAAGCCACATTGGCCATCGCAGGTGCGATCTTTCTCACGACCCTCATACCCTTGTCTCAACTGGGCGGGGAATTCTTGCCCCCATTGGACGAGGGCGATCTGCTCTATATGCCGAGTGCCCTGCCCGGCCTTTCGCCGGGCCAGGCATCTGCGCTACTTCAGCGTACCGACCGCCTAATCAAATCGGTTCCCGAAGTGGAGACCGTGTTCGGCAAGGCCGGGCGAGCGGATACCGCGACCGATCCCGCGCCGCTGACGATGTTCGAGACAACCATCCGGTTCAAACCGCGCGAGGAATGGCGCGAAGGAATGACTCCCGATAAATTGGTTGAGGAACTCGACCGCACCGTGAGGGTGCCGGGACTAGCGAATATCTGGGTCCCGCCGATCCGCAACCGGATCGACATGCTCGCAACAGGAATAAAAAGTCCGATCGGAGTAAAGGTCTTCGGTGAGAGCTTGGCTGATATCGACAAGGTGGCTCAAGGTATCGAGAGGGTGGCCAAAACCGTGCCCGGTGTAAGTTCCGCACTGGCAGAACGTCTGACAGGTGGCCGTTACATTGATGTCGACATTGACCGCCTCGCTGCCGCGCGATACGGACTCACTATAGACGATGTGCAGATAATTGTGTCGGGCGCAATCGGCGGCGCGAATGTAGCGCGAACCGTCGAAGGACTGGCGCGTTATCCGGTCAATGTGCGTTACCCCCGTGAAATACGGGACAGCGTTGGCGAATTGCGCGCGCTTCCCGTCCTGACGCCTTCTGGCCAGCAGATTACGCTTGGCACCGTAGCGCAGATCAAGGTCAGCAGCGGGCCGCCGATGCTCAAAAGCGAGCAGGGCCGGCCTACCAGCTACGTCTATGTCGATGTTCGCGACCGTGATCTGACGTCGGTTGTGAGCGATCTACAAGATGCGATTGCCGCCGACGTCAACCTTCCACCTGGCGTCAGCCTTTCTTACGCTGGACAGTTCGAATATCTTAGCCGCGCAGCGGAACGCATGAAAATCGTCATCCCGGCGACTTTGGCCACTATCTTTCTGTTGCTCTATCTGATCTTCCGCCGCTTCGACGAAGCGCTGTTAATCATGGGGACGTTGCCTTTCGCCCTGACCGGCGGCTTCTGGCTGCTCTACTGGCTCGGATACAACCAGTCAGTCGCCACGGCGGTGGGTTTCATTGCTCTTGCCGGTGTTTCTGCCGAGTTCGGCGTGATCATGCTGATCTATCTGAAGGCGGCGCTCGAACAGCGTACCGATCCGGATGCGGAGCAAGTCGACCAGGCAATCCGTGAAGGCGCGCTCCTGCGCGTTCGGCCAAAGGCAATGACTGTTGCCGTAATCCTGGCAGGCCTGTTCCCGATTCTCATTGGCACCGGCGCGGGTTCGGAAGTAATGAGCCGAATTGCTGCGCCGATGATCGGCGGGATGATCACTGCCCCGCTGCTGTCCATGTTCGTATTACCCGCCGCATATTTTTTGTTGCGGCGACCCCGTCCGGAAAAACCGGCAAAACCTGAAGGAGATGAAAAATGCGTACTACAAACTACCTGACCCTGTTGGCCGCTCCGCTCGCACTTGCGGCGTGCAGTAATGACCAAGAAACGTCCGAGCCAGCTGGAACGATGATGACTGACAATATGGCGGATGTCGACAACATGCCTATGTCCGATGACATGCCGATGATGGAGTCCCCTGCGGCAGGACAGGCTGGAAGCGGCGAAGGCTCGGTCACCGAGATCGACGAGGCAGACGGCAAGATCACGATCGACCACGGACCGATCGCTGCAGTCGGCTGGCCTGCGATGACGATGGCATTTTCTGCAGATGACGAGAGCATGCGGAAGGTGGCGGTCGGCGACCGCGTCACCTTTGAATTTCGCACGACAGAAGGCGGGGGCGGCGAACTGACCGCGATCGCCAAGCAGTGACGGGCGCCTCGCGTCGTGCCGCAAGGCAGTGCGGCGCGAGCTCCCAATTCTTTAATCCCGAGCACATAATTTATAAAGGAGATGATGACTTGCGATGGGATAATGGGTAGCCCCATGATTATGATAGGAATGGGCGTATTTTGGATAGGGTCAATTGGGCTCATAATACTTGGTATCTTCGCGCTCATAAAATATCTGAAGTCATAACAAAATCTGTCTGCCGTAGCCGGAAAAGGCTTAACGAGCTTTGTTATATTGGTGCCGCATATCGCTTTGGATCCCTGTATAGTAACTCGAAGGAGTGCTCGTAATGAGTGAATCGAGATGGCCGACAACCTCATCGATTATACCGGCAAAACCAGTCCAAGCGAAACCGCCACCGATCCCGTCTGCGGGATGAGCACTGCGACCGCAGATACGTACGTGAGCACCACGGCTTAATACATTATTTCTGCTCTTCACGCTGCTTTGATAAGTTTCGGGCAAACCCAGTATTTCATCATTCAAAAGATGCGGATACCTAAGTCTTGCACAATCCTGGGGTCGATTATCACGCCTGCGCTCCGGCATTTTCATCACCAGCTTCATCAGCATACTTTAGAAGAAGCTGCATGTCCATGAACGGAGACTTGGCTAGCTTTTCCAATTTTTGCTGGGAGAACATTGGATCACAATAAAAAAGGACCTCAACCTTACTTCCGCATTCTCCATTTCACTGCTATCGTCTGCCTCGCCCCTGCCGAGCCAGTATCCGCTGCCGCCTGCGGCCAGACTTGCAATTCACCGATCCAAAATATCAACGCTGAGTTTCGGATCGCAAAGTGGCTTGGCGGCAGTTGCAGCTCTTTGCTTCGCTTCAACTATGAGCGATTGGGCTTCAAACGCAGGCGTGGCTAGCTCGACTGCTTTTGCCATCGTGAGTTGTCCGGCTTGAAGTGCAAAAAAACGGCGCATATAGGGCTAACGCCGTTAGAGCCAACAAAGGAAGCCGCCGTTTAATCCGGCTGGTTATCGTGGAAATTTTACCATGCCTTTTTGAATCATACAAAAGCGCTTGTTCACCGAGCTTTGTTTCAACTATTATGCCGGACTAGTCTCGGTTTCGGTCATCAATATGAAAATCAGT
Organism: Sphingorhabdus sp. YGSMI21; assembly: GCF_002776575.1. Lineage (GTDB taxonomy): Bacteria > Pseudomonadota > Alphaproteobacteria > Sphingomonadales > Sphingomonadaceae > Parasphingorhabdus. The sequence continues at coordinate 134,634 of NZ_CP022549.1, forward strand.
GAGGCGGAACAGCTTATTAGCAAAAAGCCGTTCAAAGATTCTATACCCGCCAAAAATCGCAAATGACCGGTTGGAAAAATATCACCAAGACCAAGGGAGGTATAATTCACCAATGAGAAATAGAAAATTTCCATTGATGAGATATCCGTCGGCTTAAAGCCTCCAAGACCAGCACTAGATCCAGCTACAAATGCAATAGCGTAAAGGCCAGCTTCCGAAATATGGGCGATGGCTGCAGCATAAAGTCCAATCACCAGTTTACGGGTTTTACCGAAACTTGTTGATTTAAGCCATTGATGGGTTCGGTGAATAACCTGAAAGTGGATAAATCCAGTTATGCCAAACATCAGTAAACCAAGAAAAATTACCAAGCTCAATGCGAATGCCCCTCCATGCCGGTGTCCGTCTCGTTGCCACTCCGGCGGCTAGACAAATAATATCTCTCGAAAACGAAAAACCCGGCAATGCCAACGAAAGAAATTGCAATGATCATTGGATCACTAGTTGCTTTCATGGTCAGGAATGCTCCCAGTACGATCAAATCCAGAATGATCGCGCCAAGTAAAATCCATGCTTTTGCGCCGACATCATCCCTGAGATAGCGATACACGCCCCAATGAATCACTATGTCCATGACCAGATAAAATATCGCCCCCAGGGATGCTATCCGACTAAGATCAAAAAATGCAGCCAATAGACCTGCGGCGATAACAGTGAAGACAAGCGTGTGCTTTTGAATGTCACCTGGCATGCCAAAATGGCGGTGCGGGATGAGGTTCATGTCTGTGAGCATTGCGAGCATGCGTGATACGGCGAAGACACTGGCAAGGAGACCCGATGCGGTTGCAATGATCGCCACGGCAACGGTGAACCACACGCCATAGTCACCAAAAGCAGGACGCGCCGCCTCTGCCAGTGCATAATCTTTGGCAGCGGCAATTTCACTTATGCTCAACGTCGATCCGACCGCGAGCGCCACCGTCATATAGACGAGCAAACAGATCCCCAGCGAGATCATGATAGCGCGGCCGACATTTTTCTTGGGATCCACGACCTCACCGCCGCTATTCGTGATCGTAGTGAATCCCTTGAACGCTAATATTGCCAGTGCAATACCGGCAATAAAGCCAGTCGGCGAAGTTGCTTCGCTTGGCGTGTTTTGCGAAAACTCAAATGTGAAGCCGGCTGCCCAAAGAATGGTGAGAGAAAAAATCAATATTCCGCCGATTTTTAGAATCGCGGTGATCCCAGATATCGCGCCGATAATCCTGTTACCGGCGATGTTGACGATAAATGCGAAGACAATCAGTCCTATTGCCAATATCGAAACCAGCACGGAATCACGGCCTATATCGAACAATTGAAGCGTATAAGTCCCGAAAGTTCTCGCAACCAGGCTTTCGTTGATGATCATCGAAAATGCCATCATCAAAGCCGCAGCACCCGTGACGGTGGATGGTCCATAGGATTTCTTGAGAATCATCGCGATACCGCCCGCTGACGGATATTTATTGGATACTTTGATATAGGTATAGGCGCTGAACCCGCTGATTATAGCGCCAATAAGGAAGGCAAGCGGGAAGAGCGGCCCGGATAGTTCGGCAATCTGACCCGTCAGTGCAAAAATTCCTGCACCGATCATGACGCCGGTACCCATGGCTACCGTTCCCGCCAGCGTCAGACTATTTTTGTTATACGAACTGTTTTGCATTTATTTCGCCTTTGAGATGTGCGGAAGTCATGGCTGCGGTTGACGCCTTGCAAACCAAAGCGTGATCAATGGAACGAATATCCACATAAGGATGGGAACGAGGCCTATGTTCGTGCCGGGCACCACAGGCATGAGTTCGCTATATCGCCAGCCCCAATCCCATTCACGCGGCACGCTGGTGGCCATAGCTTCAATAATCACCGTAATTCCCAGCCCAGTCAGCAGATAGATACCGATCATCCAATACTTTGGATAATGCATCCAGTGGCGGTTCCGCGCTAATATTGAAACTACCGTGTAGGCGAGCAACAATATCCCAACGTCTCCAAATGTTGCCCGGGTACAGCCCAGCGTTCTTTCCCAATAACCTGCCGATCCCATATCAAAGAATGGCATTTGCAGGATTTCCCAAATGAAGGATGTGAAAAATCCGAAGGTAGCGATATGAACCTCGGTGTCAAATTTCATGAAGCGACAAACTCGGCTTTAAATAATGAAATGGAACCCGTTGCTGTCGCGAAACTTTGTGTTTTTTCCGTCAAATATCCAGGTGCCACCAATATTCTTTCCAATATACCCTCAGCATTGTGCCTCGTATCTTCGACACCATCCAACTGCTGGACCGTCATTCGAAAGGCAGCGCGCATCAGTAGTGACTTCTGCATTGCATAATCTGCAATGTGGAGTTCTCCGCCGGGCATGAGCAGGCTGCGCATGATTTCGGCTATCTCGTTCTTTTTTTCGAGCGCCACCTGATGAAACATCAAACTGGATGTTATCTTTGTAGGCTGCCAGCCTTTGGGCAAAGCTTCTTTAGATAAAAACCCCGGGATCAATCGAACATTAGGACTATGTAATTTTTTGGATGCGCGTTTGAGCGCGTCGATATCTGGGTCAAGCCCGATGAAATCCGCTTCTGGGCACTGCTCCGCCAAAACAGCTAGCAAGCTTCCTGTCCCGCATCCCACATCCAATACCCTGTCGCCTGGGAGCGGATTGATCTGCTTCACCAGCGCGGCACGCCATGCGCTTTCCCGCGTCAAATATCGGATCACGAGATCATAGAGGGGAGTGAGAATTTTGTAGCCCAATGGCGGGGTGTAGGTTTCGGTTACCATCTCAGGTCACAAAACTTTATTGCGCAAACGAAGTGCGTTGCCGATCACTGAAACGGACGAAAAGCTCATGGCCGCGGCTGCGATCATTGGGCTCAGCAATATTCCGAACCAGGGATAGAGGACACCAGCAGCAACTGGCACACCAAGACCATTATAGATGAAGGCAAAGAACAGGTTCTGCCGAATATTGCCCATCGTCAACTTGCTGAGATGGCGCGCCTTGGCGATGCCGCCCAGATCACCCTTGACCAGCGTGATCCCGGCGCTTTCCATCGCGACGTCCGTTCCGGTACCCATCGCAATGCCTACATCGGCCTTGGCGAGCGCAGGAGCGTCGTTGATCCCATCTCCTGCCATCGCGACCCTTTTACCTGCAGCCTGCAATTCGCTGATCACGCGATGTTTGTCTTCAGGCGAGACATTGGCGTGAATTTCATCGATACCAATCATCTTGCCAACGGCTTGCGCAGTGGCTTCGGCATCGCCAGTCAGCATCACGACGCGAATATTGGCTCTATGCAGCGCTTTGATTGCCTCTGTCGTGGTCGGTTTGATCGGATCGGCGACACCAATCAGGCCAGCTGGCTTGCCGTCAACGGCCACAAACATCACCGTTTGTCCCTGCGATCGGCCGTCCTGCGCCTTGGCAATCAGGTCCGCGCTAGTGGCACCAAGCCGGTCCATCATTTTTTCATTGCCGATGGCGACGCGCTTGTCTTCAACGATGGCTTCAACGCCTTCTCCTGTCACTGACTGAAAATCACTTGCAGCCTGGAACGACAAGCCCTTTTCCTTGGCGCCACTTATAATCGCAGCTGCCAGCGGGTGTTCACTCGCCATTTCGATTGCGGCCACAAGCGCCAACATTTCATCGCCATCAAAACCTTTCTCCGGTTCGACCGAGACCAGTTTGGGCTTGCCCTCGGTCAGTGTGCCGGTTTTGTCGACCACGATTGTGTCTATCTTTTCCAGGGTTTCCAGCGCTTCTGCGTTCTTGATCAAGATGCCATTTTGCGCGCCTTTGCCGGTGCCAACCATGATCGACATCGGAGTGGCAAGGCCAAGTGCACAAGGGCAAGCGATGATGAGGACTGCGACCGCATTGACCAAGCCGTAAGCCAGCGCGGGATGAGGGCCCCAGATGGACCATATGATGAATGTGGCAATAGCAATCAGAACCACAGCGGGCACGAACAGGCCCGCGACCGTATCAGCGAGTTTCTGGATGGGCGCGCGGCTGCGCTGCGCTTCGGCAACCATCTGGACGATCTTGGCAAGCAGCGTGTCTTTACCCACGCGCTCTGCGGTCATGACAAAGCTGCCAGTCTGGTTGACTGTGCCGCCGGTGACATCATCGCCTTCGGCTTTGGCAACCGGGATTGGTTCGCCCGTGATCATAGATTGATCAATCGTGCTCGATCCTTTGGCGATGGTGCCATCGACGGGTATTTTGTCGCCCGGACGGACGCGAAGGCTGTCGCCAGACTGCACTTGATCGAGAGATATTTCTTCTTCCGAGCCATCCGCGCTAACGCGCAGTGCAATTGGCGGTGCCAGTTCCAGCAGTGCGCGCAACGCACTTGATGTCTGTCCGCGTGCTTTCAGTTCCAGCACTTGCCCCAATAGGACCAAAGTCGTGATGACTGCTGCGGCTTCGTAATAGACAGCAACGCCGCCATCGTGCCCGCGAAACGCGTCGGGGAAGATATTAGGCAAAAAGGTTGCGACTACGCTGAATATATAGGCAACAGCTACCCCCAGACCGATCAGCGTAAACATGTTGAGGTTCATGGTTTTGACTGACTGGACACCGCGAACGAAGAAAGGCCATGCTCCCCAGAGGACTACCGGCGTTGCCAGCAAAAACTGCAACCACTGAGCCATCCTCGGTTCAAACAAACCCTCAAACGGTCTGCCCGGAATGAGATCGCCCATCGCGTATATGAAGAGGGGAATGGAAAATATCGCGCTGACCCAAAAGCGCCGGCGCATATCAATATATTCAGGATCAGGCCCGCTTTCGAGGCTAAATGTCTCCGGTTCCAATGCCATCCCGCAAATCGGACAGGAACCGGGACCCTCTTGCCGGATTTCCGGATGCATCGGGCAGGTGTAGATTGTGCCTGCTGGCACGTCGTCCTGCGCTTCGCGATGCTGTCCGGTCAGATAGTGCTCGGGGTCGGCGACAAATTTGGTTTTGCATCCTGCAGAACAGAAATGATAATCCCGAGCATCATGACGTGCATGATGCTCGGTTTTATCCGGCTCTACAGTCATGCCGCAGACGGGGTCGGTGACATGATCTGTAGAGCCGTCATGGCTGTGGTCATGGCCTTCAAGGCCATCAGGGGAGGGAGGAGCCACAGCCACTATTCCTGTATCAACTTGCTAGCGATCCATTTTTTGATCGGAATCACCAAAATTGCAATATACCAACCATAGGCAAAGCTTCCGACTGCGCCTGCTATAAAGCCGGGCCAGCTTAGCCATTCAAATCCTGGAAGCAAAGGCGCCCAAGCCTCATGCATATGCGCCCACTGTGGGGCTAGCACGCCAAAGCCGATACAAATCAGATAGCTGACAAGCAAGAACAGACTCAGCGTCCATCCCCAAATGAAAATTTGCTTACCCGTTGAGATATTGGACATTTTAACCTCCATCTTTCTATTGATAATAATACTATAGTGGGGTATAGTGTATAAGTCAATCCCAGATATTGAAATTTGCGAAGAGCCTTTTGATTGCAAGCATACTAAAATGAGGCATAAGAAAAATATGACAGAGAAATTCACTAAAGAAATTAGCCGGATGCACCGCATTGAGGGGCAAGTCCGCGGAATTGCCAAAATGATGGAGAATGATCGTTACTGTATTGACATTCTTCAGCAATTTTCTGCTGTGGAGGCCGCATTGCGTGCCACCAAAATGAAAATACTGGAAACTCATACCAATCATTGCGTGCAAGATGCCCTCACCTCTGGCGACAAGGCTGATCAAAAGCAGAAAATCGCCGAGCTTATCAGCTTGTTCGGCAAAATGGGAAAATAGAAACAGGTCCGGAGCCCATGAGGCTCCGGACCCGCCCTGCGACCCTACTCTGGTTTAGCTTTGCTGGTGTCCATCTTGCTATGGTCTATTTTTGAGTGGTCCATTTTCGAATGATCCATCATCTGGCAGGTCATTTTGCCATCGGCATCCTTCATCATCATGCCGTCCATCGCCTTGCCGTCCTTCATCATTCGGCATTTCTGATCAGAGGACGCGTCGGCTTTATGCTCATGAGCGAGTGCAGATCCTCCATAAAGGAGAACGAGGGCTCCGAGTGCAGTTGCCATTTTTCTCATGATATTTCCTTTCTTGTTAAAAACCCTAGTTGTAAGAGGCAAAAACAGTTGGGCCATTGCTTCCAAAAGCAATAACCTGATAAGGCTGCGTTTGATTCTGATATTCCATCCCCGGTGAACCGACCGGCATTCCAGCAACTGCTAGGCCTCTGATATTCTCCGGCTTCTCGCGGAGCAATCGCGCGATTTCCTTCGCCGGAACATGCCCTTCGATCACATAGCCTTCGACAATCATAGTGTGGCAGGACCGCAAGGCTTGCGGAATCACGTTCGTATCTTTCACGGCGGCCATATTCTGAGTATTTCGCGTTTCAACGTCCTGCCGCATATTGGTCTCAATATGTTCCGCCCACTTCTCGCAGCAGCCGCAGCCAGGGTCACGGAACATAACAAGCGGCGAGGCTTGTGCAGCCGTCGTACAGGCAGCGAGGAAGGAAAGCAGCGCCGACGCCAAGAGTGGCTTTGTTTTCAGTTTGCGGAAATAATTGGACATTTTTTCATTCCTTTAATGGTTAATTTGCCACCGCTCCAAGAGAGCTTGGTGCATTCAAAAGTTCATATGGCTGAGACCGCCATGCATAAATGTGCCACCCAAAAACGCTTGTACGAGCACACCGATCGTCAAGAGCCCCAGCAATCCAGCAAATATTTTTTCCTCGCTAACATTATGGTCGAAACGCCGTAGTCCGGCCCATGCCAGTAGCACTGCTCCGATTGCGACGGTCATACCGAGATAGCGATGCGTGGTGAGGATAAGGTTGCGGTCATAAAGATAGAAGCCGCCTGCGAACCAGCCCAAAAAGGCGGCTGCAACCGCTCCCAGCGCCCCGATCACGAGCATGATCCGCGCTGCTGAACGCCAGTCAGGCTTATTCCGCGCAACACCAAACGCTTCGGCTGCAAACGCGGCGACGATCATGGCGATTGGAAAATGGATCACCACGATATGCAATTTGCCAAGCCAGATGAACAAACGCTCGCCAAAGCTCTTATTGCTATTATCTTCTGCTTCGTCATGCTCCATCATGCCGCCATGATCATCACTCATCCCGCCCATATGGTCACTTTCGGGCGCGGCAGGAGCGGAGCCATCGGGCATCATCGGCATGGTTCCCTCATCCATCATGCCCTGCATTTCGGCACTTTGTGCGACGTCGCTTCCCATTGCTTCCTTATGATGCTGGTCGCTCGTTCCGGGGCCAGCGCCCATTTCGGTCGGATCACCATGTGCAAGTACTGGCCCGCTAAACGAGGCTAGTGCGAAAGCAATGCACAGCGTTAAAGTACGAAATCTCTGTGTCAGCATCTCAACCCTCCTGGTCCAAAATCGATTATTTTTGTTGCTAATAATAGTGGCAATCTTGCGATGCCGTTTCCAACCATAGTCTCCGGGTGCGCTCAGGGGGCGCGCACCCGGAGTATCGGTTGCGACCCGATCACTTTACCTTGAATGCATATTTGCCGCTGACGACTTCCTTGTCGTCGCCCGATGCCATCCAGCGCAGCTCATAGCCGCCGGTCGTAAGAGGTTTCTTCATCATCACCATCACCGACTTGCCGTCCTTGCCCATCATCACCGACATTGGCATCTTCATCGGGGCGTGCCCGGCCATACCGGGCATTGATGTCATCATTAGTTGCATGCGGGTGTTTGCAGGCATGATCTTCTCATCAAAGACCAGATCAATTTTATTTGTTGGTGCTACTGTCGCATTGGCCGCTGGCTTGGCTGTAACCAGACTCGGGTGCGCAAAAAGCGGTGTTGCCGCGAGCGTTGCGGCGGCGGCGAGGGTCAAACGAAAAAATTTGGTCCTGGGCATTTTTTGGTTCCTTGCTTGTGACTAACCACTAATACGCAGTTATATTGCCCAACCCTCAAAAATAATTTTGAGGGCAAAGCGGTGCAGCTTGCGTATTAGTAGTCAGATCACTCAAACAGGAGCATGTTTATGCCGCTATCTGACAACAAACTAGATGAGATGCTTGCCAGCCTGAACTCTGCTTTGCCTCACGCAGCATTGGCCATCGACGATGGATTTGACAATAATGTCTGGCTACGCATTGGTGAAATGAATAGTCGCCGACTTTCGCGCCAGAAAAGTCTGTTGGCGGCAGTGATGGTCGTGACCGCGCTCGGAGCGGGAATTGGAACGGGCGAACAGACCGCAATGGCCAACATCAATAGCAATCCATTGCTTGGCGGCGCAGATTACTCGCCGGCAAGCCTTCTCCACGTGTCACAATGATATTGGCAAATTCATGAAAATCGGACCCGTACAAATCATCCTGCTTATCCTGCTGGCGCTCGGTGCAGGCTGGATAGGCTCATTAGGCGCGAAACATTGGAGCCAGAGCGGCGGTCAAAATTCTGGCATGCACAGCTTTGTTCACGAGGAGCTTGATCTCGATAGCGCACAGCAAGCGCAGTTAGAAATTCTCGAAAATGATTTTGCGATCAGAAGACAAACTTTGGAGCTGGCACTCAGATCTTCAAATGCCGACCTTGCAGCCGCCATCGAAGAAGAACATCAATATGGCCCTAAAGTTGCAGCGGCGATTGAGGCTGTGCATAAGCAAATGGGTCTTTTGCAAAAGGCTACTGTTGAGCATCTATTCGCGATGCGAATGCTGTTGAAACCCGGTCAACAAAAGGCCTTTGACAAGCGGGTATCAACTTCGCTCACCGCCGGGTCTTGAGTGCAGAAATCACACCCTGACCCGCAAGTTCCGGATATTGTGCTCATCGCAGAGGCTGCAAAAGGCAGCAAAGCAGCCTTCAATACTGTTATGATCCAGCAGGCCCCCCGGCTCCACAACGTCGCGCTCAGGTTGATGGGCAACAGCTCCGATGCAGAGGACGCTGTCCAGGAGGCACTGGCAGCTGCCTGGTTCAAGCTGGCCAGTTTCGATCAGTCGCGGCCGATCAATCCATGGCTCACGCGCATCATCGTCAACAAATGCCGCGACATTCTCCGCAAACGCCGGATCAGGCAGTTTTTCGAGTTTGATGGCAGCGATGATATAGAATTGACGATAGCCGACACTGCACCAGACCCAATTGCCAATTTGCACGCACGACAAGCGCTAGAAGTCATGCAACGAGAGATCACACGCCTGCCAGCGAAATTGCGCGAGCCTTTTGTACTGGTGGCCTTTGGCGATAACAGCCAGGCCCAAGCAGCCCACATTCTCGGAATATCAGAAAAGGCCGTCGAAATGCGGATTTACCGCGCGAGAACCAAATTACGCGAAGTTTATAAAAACTTTGAGGGGTGAAGGCAGTCTCGTCGTATAGTAGGGAGATATCGCTTTTATATTAAGGATTATACATGCTTTCTATTCCCCGCCGACGCTTCTTATCGTCCGCTTTGATTGCTGGCGGCGCTGTCGGATTTTCTTCTGCCATGCCTGCATGGGCGCGCGGCGCGATGTCAGGTTCGGTGCGTAAGGGCATTGATGAAGTTTCCGGCTCCAGCATTGATCTCGCTATCGGACGCGGCCAGTTTTCCACCGGCGGACGCAGCGGCGGTGCCATCGCGGTAAATGGCACTGTACCGGGGCCGCTGGTAAGATTACGAGAAGGGCAGGATGTACGGCTCAACGTAACCAATAATCTTGATGAAGACAGCTCGATTCATTGGCACGGCATCCTTCTGCCCTTCCAGTTCGATGGCGTGCCGGGGGTCAGCTTCCCCGGCATCAAACCCGGCGAGACATTTACTGCGCCGTTCAAGGTTCGGCAGAGCGGCACCTATTGGTGGCACAGCCATTCCGGGCTGCAGGAACAGGCAGGGCATTATGGCCCGATCATTGTCGATCCGGCTGGTGCAGACCCGGTAGCATTTGACCGCGAATATATCGTCCTTCTTAGCGAATTTACGCCGATGCACCCGCATGTCATCATGAAAAAACTGAAACAACAGGGCGGCGGCTATTTCAATTATCAGCAGGGAACCGCAACCGATGACTATCCGCTGTCCGGCAAGGAACGCCGGATGTGGAGCAAGATGCGGATGATGGCGACCGACATTCTTGATGTTACCGCTTCCACCTACACTTATCTCATCAATGGACATGGTCCCGCCGATAATCTGGAACTGCTGTATAATCCCGGCGAACGGGTGCGGCTGCGGATTATCAACGGCAGCGCGATGACGTTCTTTAACCTGCGGATTCCAGGCCTGCCGATGACAGTCGTTCAGGCTGATGGGCAGAATGTAGTGCCGGTGGAAACAGATGAATTGCAGATCGGCGTTGCGGAAACCTATGACGTTGTTGTGCAGCCCACTGCCGACAAGGCATTCACTTTTGTAGCAGAATCTATGGACCGCTCGGGAATGGGCGTTGCTACGCTTGCTCCCCGCGCAGGAATGCGCGCCGAGGTTCCGGCACTGCGCGATCCGCCAATCCTGACGATGGCTGACATGGGGATGGCAGGTATGGATCATGGTTCGCCAGACGGTGCGACGGACCACTCGCAAATGGATCACAGCAAAATGAGCGCCGAAGACATGGCCAAGATGGACATGCCCAGCATGGATGTGAACGGCGGTGATAATATGGCCGGCATGGACATGAGCGGCATGAAGATGCGCGATACCTCGATGCTGCCGCCCGATGTAAAGGTCGGTCCAGGGCTCGACATGGTATCAATGGCCGCGCCTGACCGCATGGGATATCCCGGGCTTGGCCTGGATAATGTCGAACACCGGGTTCTCAACTACCAGCAGCTAGCGGCGCTGACGCCCGGCAAAGAAAAGCGCACAGCATCGCGCAAGATGGAAATTCATCTCACGGGCAACATGGAGCGCTATATGTGGTCGTTTGACGGTAAGAAATTTTCTGCCGTCTCCGACGATCCAATCCGCTTTGCCTATAATGAGCGCGTTCGTGTCAAATTGGTCAACGACACGATGATGGCGCACCCAATCCACTTGCATGGCCATTTCTTCGAATTGGTCAACGGACAGGACAACCAGCCATTGAAACATACCGTGATCGTTCAACCAGGAAGCAGTGCAACCTTTGACCTCACCGCTGACGAGGTAGGAGACTGGGCATTTCACTGCCATTTGCTCTATCATATGCATTCCGGAATGTTCCAGATCGTTACCGTGGCATCGCCGTTAGGAGCGCAGTCATGAAGCGGATGATGGTTCTTCTGTTGCTGGGATTTAGCCAGCCAGCCTTCGCGCAGACCATGGATCCAAACATGAAAATGCCGATACCAGCGAAACCTGCGGCAAAACCAAAGCCGCAAGCCAAGCCAGCGCCGATTTCTGCAAAAAAGACCGCGCCACCAATAAAAAAATCACCCGTAAAAGCACCTCCAAAACCTACGGCTCCAACTTCCATGCAAATGGGTCCAGTATCAATCAAGGATGCCCCCCCAGAGAATATTGGCGAGACTATGGACCATTCCGGCATGGACCATGGCAATATGGCTACGCCTGCCGACCAAATGGAAGCAATGGATCATAGCGGCATGGACGGAATGTCTATGGATGATGGGACATCTCCTCCTGACGAGATGGATCACAGTTCAATGGATATGTCCGGCGGAGATACGGAAGGCATGGATATGGCAATGCCGATGGCCGACGAACCGCCACCACCCGAAGCAGGGAGCGGACCTGCCCGCGCCGCCGAAGCAATTTGGGGCGTCGATATAATGCGGGCTTCTAGAGAGCAACTGGCGAAAGAAAACGGCGGCATGACAACGCTTTGGGTGATGGCTGACCGCGCTGAATACCGCGTGCGGGACGGAAAGAACGGCTATTTGTGGGACGGTCAGGGCTATTATGGCGGCGATATCGACAAATTCTGGTTCAAGAGCGAGGGCGAAGGCAATTTCGGTGAAAAGATCGAAAGTGCAGAGGTGCAGGCGCTATGGAGTCACGCCATTGCGCCATTTTTCGATCTGCAAGCGGGCGTCAGGCAGGATTTTGCACCGCGTGACCGAACCTATGCAGTTATTGGCATACAAGGTCTTGCTCCTTACCTGTTCGAGATCGATGGGGCAGCATTTTTGTCTGACCGGGGCGATTTGACCGCGCGCATCGAGGCAGAGTACGAACAGCGGATCACACAGCGTCTGATTTTGCAACCACGCGCAGAACTCAATCTTGCAGCGCAGGATGTTCCCGAACTCGGTATCGGTGCGGGGCTCGACACTGCCGAAATGGGAATACGATTGCGATATGAATTTGCCCGCGAGTTTGCGCCCTATATCGGCGTCGAACAGGAATGGAAAGTTGGACAAAGCGCCAGATACGCGCGGGCGGCGGGAGAAGATCCCAGCGTCACCAATTATGTTATCGGGATGAGATTCTGGTTTTAATATAAAGAGGGAAAAACTATGAAATATATTGGTTTAGCGTTGATTCTCGCGCTTTCTACGGTTTCTTACCAGGCTGTGGCGCACGATAAAGATGCAGAGGCTGCATCTATCATGGAGACACCTGAAAACACCCTTGAAGCCTATAGGAGCGCTATAGAAAGTCTCGATGATACAAATATGCCGCGCCTCTTCACTCAAGATGCGCTGGTGTTTGAAAATGGAAAAGCGGAGGGCAGCTTCGGAAATTATCTTGCCCATCATCTCGGCCCTGAACTCAAAGAGTTTGAGAGCTTTACATTCAGTAATGAGACGATCGATATATCTGTGATAGGTGAAACGGCAATTGCCTCGGAAACCTATACATATACGATAGTGCTGAAGGATGGCCGGACCATCGAGAGGCTAGGCGTTACCACTGCGGTTCTCGTAAAACGAGACGAAAGCTGGAAAATTGCGCAATATCATTCATCTTCCCGCACGCCTAAGAAATAGCTTGGCTTCGGCGAAGGTGTAGGCCCAGAACCCGCATGGTTCGAAAGCATAATAGATTTGACTTCGAATTTCCGACACAAGCAAGGAGAAGCTAAAATGAGCAGCTATACGCGCCTTATCGCTATGATTTTGACATCAACTCTGGCGATGTTTGGACTGATGTATCTCAACACATACGCGCTTGAGCATGTCTATTTCAGCGAGACACGCACGTGGATGGCTCTTTATATGGGCGCAGCAATGGCAATCATAATGCTGATCTTCATGCTTGGAATGTATCAGGATAAGCGCAGGAATTTCCTGATCCTAGGCGGCGCAGCTCTAATTTTTACCGGTTCGTTATTTCTCGTTAGGTCGCAGGATACGATTTCCGATCAGGCGTGGCAAAAAGCGATGATCCCCCATCATAGTATTGCCATATTGACGAGTGAGCGTGCCAATATCGAGGACAAGCGGGTGCGCGAGTTGGCCGATGGCATTATCAAGGCGCAGCGCAAGGAGATCAAAGAAATGGAATGGTTGATCAAGGATATTGATCAAAATGGCAAGGCAACGACAGATGCAGAAGCTGCGGCGCGGCCCGTTCCAAAATTCGAAGGTGCACTCAATCTGGGTGACAAACGTTAACGCTTGAGTATGCGGAAGACCCGCTCCTTTTGAATCTCTCACCAAAATCGAGCGAATCGTGCTCGTCGAGATGCGGTTGCTAATAGTCTGGAAGCCCCATTAAATCATGCGCCAATGTGCCAGAATATATTCTATCCTTTTATCCGTTCTGGCTTTGGTCACCATTTGCTCACCGATCGCCGCGCAGACGAAGAAGGCTGAAGTTGAAACGCTGTGGCGATTGCTGGATTATATTGCGGTCGATTATCCCGGCGCAGTCGATAAAGGCAAAGTGATAAACGAAGCAGAGTATTCCGAAATGGAGGAGTTTTCGGGAACTGTCGTTGACGGTTTCGCAAAGCTGGCGCAAAATCCAAACCGAGCCGACCTGATTGCAAAAGGTAACGAGCTCAATACAGCCATTGACAGCAAAGCTTCTCCGGATGCGGTGGCGCGGCAGGCACGCTCGCTGGCAACGGATTTGCTCCGCAGCTATCCTGTTCCGCTTGCCCCCAAAGCTGCACCGAATATGCAAAACGGCAAACAGCTATACGCTCAAAATTGTGCCAGTTGCCACGGCACGTCCGGTAATGGACAAGGGCCGGATGCAGGACAGCTCAACCCCGCTCCAATAGCTTTTACTGATGTTGAGAGAGCAAGAGAACGCAGCCTGTTCGCACTTTATCAGGTTATTGGTCAGGGACTTGACGGGACGGCAATGCAGAGTTTTGCCGATTTGCCTGCCCAGGACCGTTGGGATATGGCTGCATATGCGGGCAGCTTTGCATTCAAAGAGGCATCCAAGGGGCAAGGGCTTTGGAAAAACGATGCGTCAATTCGCGCTCTTTTTCCCGATCTCGCAGCTCTGGTAAGCATGACTTCAGCCAATCTTGGAAAGCAGATCGGACCAGAAAGAGCAGACGCTGTGATGGCATTCCTGCGGAACCACCCGGAAGCCGTTGGGACTGCCTCCAGCGGTTCGTTGGCGTTATCGCGGACCAAACTGAAGGAAAGTCTTGCTGCCTATCAGGCAGGCAGAAAAGACGAAGCAGAAGCGTTCGCACTATCGGCCTATCTAGACGGTTTTGAGCCTCTTGAACCTGCACTGGCCTCTCGCGACCCCTCTTTGCTAAAAGCAATTGAGCGCGCGATGGCCCGCGTCCGCGCTGCTATCGGTGATGACCTTCCTGTAGCAGAGGTGGAGAGCCGGATCGGCGCTCTTGATGGGCTGTTCTCGGAGGCGGAGACCGCTCTGGACGCCGATCAGGCTAGCCAAGCATCTGCTTTCGTCGGAGCCTTTACAATATTGCTTCGCGAAGGGCTGGAGGCGCTACTGATTGTGGTGGCTATGATTGCGTTTCTGCGCAAGGCCGAGCGACCCGAAGTCATGCCATATGTGCATGGAGGTTGGATTACGGCGCTTCTAGCGGGCGGTATTACATGGTTCGCTGCCACCTATCTCATAGGTATCAGCGGCGCGAGCCGTGAACTAACCGAGGGCTTTGGTTCGCTATTTGCAGCGGTCATCTTGCTATTTGTAGGTTTGTGGATGCACGGCAAGTCGCGCGCCGATGAGTGGCAACGCTATATTCGTGAGACAATGAGCAAAGCATTGTCGCGGGGATCTGCATGGTTTCTCTTTGGGCTGGCATTCATTGTCGTTTACCGGGAAGTCTTTGAGACCATATTGTTTTTTGCCGCGCTCTGGACTGCTGACAATGGTATGACCATTTTAGCTGGTTCGGGAGTCGCGATACTTTTGCTCTCGGTCATTGCCTGGGCCATGTTACGATACAGCCAGAAGTTACCGATAGGTAAGTTCTTCGCTTACAGCTCAGCGTTGATGATCGTTCTTACTGTGATTCTCACCGGCAAGGGGATTGCGGCGTTGCAGGAGGCTGGCCTGATGAGCGTGACCCCGCTTTCTGATTTTCCGCAAATTGCCATGTTGGGAATTTTCCCTGCGGTTCAGTCTCTTATCGCTCAAGTTTTGGTAATTGCAGTCATAGCAGCGGGGTATTGGTACAATGTCCGTTTAAAATACATCCAGGATTACAGTATATCTGATCAAAATGAATTTTGATAAACGAAATGGAGCTTCCAGACCCCTATATAGCCCGTATCTGCGCCGAGCTTGGCGGGGTTGTTCTGGCGGCTTACCTGTTTTTACCTTACCAACCATGACGTCACAGACTTACGGGCTGATTGGCGGCCTTGCCGTTGGCTGGATTTTGGGTCAGGTTATTGAATTCCTATTGATCCGCTTCCGTAGGTAACCTTTCTGTCGGCATATAGTCGGGGATTAGCAAGACACGGAGACGGTCCAAAAATGATAAAGAAACTGCAACAGCGAATTCCAGGATTAGTTCACCTCCTGATTGGTGCGCTCGTGGGCATAGTTATTTTACACCCGCTGGTTACTCTAATATTCTGGCTTGAGTTCAATCAATTGCTGGCGGTTCCTTCAGATTCTGTAGCTGATTTCCTGTGAAAGCGGATTAGCGGGGCAACCATCGTCGAAATAGGACCTATGACACTTGTTTTTGCTGGACTTGGGATCGTTTCAGCTATGGTCTTTAAGCTAATCCAAGATTTATCTGAGGATAGTAGAAAAAAATCAGCCGTTCTACAAAGGCAAATGAACGATCAACTTCCTTTGCTCATTGCGGCGGGAGAGAGTGAGATTACTGGATTTTAAGAAACTATGCGATGGGATGTAAAAGAAAATAGAGTAAATAAGGTGACGGTCCCCCGGTTTTGTGTCCAGGTTCAATGTTAGCCTCCCGCCTTCATCGGTCGGGGGTTAACCCCGACCGATGAAGCAAATTCAGCTGGTGTCATCCAGCCAAGCGAGGTGTGAGGACGACACTCATTATAGTCCCGTCGCCACGCTTCGATCTTGCTCCTTGCACCGTCCAATGACAAGAACCAATGTGTATTCAGGCATTGTCGGTGGGCTTGCCAGGGCGCGAGAAGTCCAGTTTCACTTTATTCTCATAGGCCCAGCGATCCAGCACTTTCGAGATGAACTCCGGGCCATTGTCCACTCTAATAGCGCGAGGGGTTCCTCGGATCGTCGCGATCCGTGTCATCGCCTCTACAACTTGCTCTCCCTTGATACCCTGGGCAACATCAATTGCGAGCGCTTCTCGGGTAAAAGCATCGACGAGGGTCAACGCCCGAAGTCGACGACCGTCGAATAGCGCGTCGTACACGAAGTCCATCGCCCAAATATCATTGGCAGCCGTTGCCGCAGGCTGGCGCTCCCGCTGGACTGCGCTGATGTGCCTGGGGGGCCTCTTGAGCCGCAGACTCAAGCCATCCTCACGGTATAGCCGGTAAACCCGCTTATGGTTTACGACCCAGCCCTCCCGTCGCAATAAGATATAAATCCTGAAATAGCCGTATCGCATCCGGGTCTGCGCGATGTCCCGGATGCGCATGAGTAGAGGCGTCTGATCAGCTCTGACTGACCGGTATCTTATGCTCCGCCGGTCGAAGGTCAGTATGGCGCAGCTCCGGCGCTCACTGACCACATGACTCGACTGGACGTACCGGGCGATCTCGCGCTGCCGATCAGGCCTCAGACTTTTTTTGACAGAACATCCTGCAAAATGTGCTTGTCCAGGCTGAGATCAGCAACCAATCGTTTGAGCCACCGCAACTCTCCAACACCCAGCCCGCCATAAAGCTTCTTCCAGCGGTAAAACGTCTGCTCCGAAATCCCCATCCGACGGATTACCTCCGCCACCGGCGTTCCCGTCTCCGCCTGCTTCATCGCGTAGGCAATCTGTTCCTCAGTATATCGACTCTTCTTCACGGCACACTCCTTCATAATCAGGGTTACAATACCGGAAAACTCCCATTCAAACTGGAGGAAAAAACAGGGAGGACGTCAATATTGGCGAGCTTTAATTAAAATTCTAATGGAATTTGATTGAGGAATTGCGGCTTTATAAATAGTAGAATATCTTGCACATGTCCATAAATATGGCTATATAAGAACCATAAGTATCGACACAAATAAGGACGCCGCATGGCTCATACACATAAAGACGCACGGAAAAAAACTGGTAAAACAGGTGGTTGGGCGACGCGCTCCCAAAGCAGCGGCAAGTTTATGGCTAGTTTTGTCACTAATGGTGGCAAAGTTGATATTGAGCAGGTCAGCCGCACTTTCAAAATGTCTAAAGTTCAGTTAGCCGAAACTGCCGGTCTGGGTAAAACTACGGTAACAAAGGTGGAAAGGCGCGATAGCCCGAAAGCGCAATCCCGAATGACAGAAATGCTAGAAATTTTGGCACGTGTGCGCGATTGGGCAGGTAGCGAAGCACAGGCTATGGCATGGTATCGCGCAGAGCCCATTCCAGCCTTAGATGGAAGAACCGCCGAGGCTTTGGTTAAATCCGGCCAGGCAAATGCGGTTCGGGAATATCTCGATCATCTCGCTCTGGGTGGTTTTGCTTGAATTTTGTAGGACGGTGTTACCGTGCCCATGATCCATTTTGGTCTTTCAAGCCAATATCGGGAGACGGCGCTGCTATGCGTGGCGGCCGATTTAATAGGAAAGGTCAGCCGGCGCTTTATTTGGCCCTCGATTCTGTAACCGCACTGATTGAATGTTCCCAGGGATTTTCTGGACGATTATCGCCCATCACTTTGTGTGAATATGATGTTGAATGCGAAAATATCGCGGACCTTAGAACCACCAAAGACCAAAAAGCGCTGTCTGTAGATTTTGCAGATCTGGATTGCGCTTGGCTAACTATCCAGCTTGCTGGAAAAACCGCGCCGTCACAAAAGATCGCGAATGATATGGCAGCAGCCGGTTATGACGGCATGCTTGTTCCAAGCTTTGCACCTGATGCAAAAAAGGATAGTTCAAATTTGATCTTGTGGAACTGGGGACCGAAATTGCCACATAAAGTTGAAGTTTACGATCCTTCTGGAAGATTACCGAAAAACCAACTTTCGTGGGATTAGGGTTATTCTCGCTCGATATACCAAAATCCAATAAAACTTAACATAATCTTTGCTATCACCTGCCCTTTAGGTGCAAATCGCGACGTTAAATGACCCGGTCAATGTGCCAGCCTCGCAACAAGTTCGAATGGCTCTCCATCTGATGGTTCGCCCGTCTCGATCGGTATGCCGAAAGATTCGTCATCGTCAGGCTCAACGCCGATCTCATTTTCCAGAAAATCCCGATATCTGGCGCGGTGCGTATCATTCATGATCCAGACCAGTCGTTCGCGCGGGACATCTGGTGCCTCCACAACGGCATCGGTCATTGCCCGGTGATAGTCATACATCATACTGCCTCCGTTAGGACCGCGTCTATCATCGCGCCAATTCGGTGGAAAGCAAATACTTCGAAGGGGCGTCAAACTATGCTTTACTGCAGATTGCTCTATCTCGTTTGCGTACGCTCTAATATTAAAGGGTGTGGACAAATGTCCATTTTTTGGTAAAAGAGGTCAAAAGGACGCGGCATGCTTAACATTATTCCCTCTGGAACGTCAAAAAAACCCGCACCTATGGGCGGCGATTATGGCCCGGCCGAAATTGAAGCCATGCAGCGTGCCATCATTAATCTATTTTCGAAGTGGGCCGTCAAAGATGCTGACGCCGCGATCATTCTGGGCGGCATATCAAAAAAGACCTTACGGCGCTGGAGAGATGGCGACTATGGCAGGGTAAACCGGGATATGGCTGACCGGATGTCAAACCTTCTTGGTATTCATAAAGCTCTACGGGTTATATTTTCCGACCCTCAGCACGGCTATAGCTGGATTAACAACCCGAATAAGGCTTTCGGCGACCAGTCTGCGCTAGATGTTCTGCGGCTCGGCGGTATGGAAGATGTTGTCCGCATCAGACGCTATTTGGATTCTGTTCGCGGCGGATGGTAGACGCCGCAATCGCGCATATCTCATGGCCGAAGACACACTGCTTGGTGATGTCTCAATTCCCTCCCATCGATTTGTTCGACGATATTGCTGACCCACGAGATTGGGAAACATTGGCGAGTGCACAATCGCGAACCAATCCACGTATCTATGAGGAAATTGGTGATCTGTCTCTAGTGCCGGTTGATCGCAGATTGGCTGGCGATGGTGCGTCCTGGGTCATGGCCGCATTTACACATATATCACCTGACCGGACTTCACGGTTCAGCGACGGAACTTTTGGAGTATATTATGCTGGCGACTGTCTCGAAACGGCTTTGCGCGAACACACGTTTCATGTGGAGCGATTTTATAGAGATGCGGTGATGGAACCTGGTTGGATTTCAAAAGTCCGCCAGCTTGTAGGAACCGTCGATACTGATCTTGTAGACCTCCGCGATCCGGGTAATGAGCATCTGCTCAACCCGGATATTGCTACTTATCCAATCTCTCAAACATTTGCTAAAGAACAGAAGTTGTTGGAGCGCGATGGTCTTGTTTACCCTAGTTTGCGTCACGATGGCGGACAGTGCATCGCAATTTTCTTTCCCGACGCTGTAACCCCACCAGTTCAGGCGGAGCATTTTCGATATCATTGGAACGGCACACGCGTTGATTTCGTTCAGGCTCTTTCTGGGGACCGGGAAATTCTGGAATTGGTCTAATATATCTCAAATCCAGAAAATCTCCGCTATGGCCTATAACCGTGACCAAATGCAGTAAAAAAAATTCAGAGGTTTTTCGGGTCACAAAATGATTAGGATAATGAACGATCAATCAGGGTAGGATTAAAAGAGTGGACGAAGAAAATACGGAAGCAGTTGAGTTATATCATCCACCCTTTGTAGTCCGTGCTCTCGACTGGATAGAAGGTATATCCTCCGAACAGCTTATTGCCGCTGCGCAGATCAAGGATCAAAATAAGAGTGGCTTCATTCCCCCAGCTGCGCTGGTTCGAATTATTCGTCGATTTAGAACTGACGGTAAGCTGGAGCTCAGTGATCGTCTCGTAGCAATACTGATCACGAATGCTTATGATTATGTCAGGAGGGTTTCAGCGGGGTTTGATGTTGGAGATAGAGAGGACGTGATCCAGGAAACCATGCAAACGTTTCTTACCGAACTGGCCGAGAATGACGGTATTGATTGGTGGGAGGTGACATTTCACCGGGAGTTGCGACGCCGCGCCAGCGATGCCTATGCACGTTTAATTGGCCGTCACCGCAAGCGGGAGTGTCATAAATTCCGTGTGTCGTGGGGCTGTTAGACATTATGCCGCCATGGCTTTGATGAAGCGTTCGCCGAAGATAACTGCGAACTGGGCCTTTGCCATGGTCCACTCACGTGGTGGCATTCTCCACTCTTTTTCTGATCTGTTCAAGACCAGATAGAGCAATTTCGTTGCCGCCTCGTCATTGGGGAAGTGCCCTCTGGCCCTGACTGCCCGTCTGAGCTTTGAGTTCAGGGCTTCGATAGCATTCGTCGTGTAGATGATTTTGCGTACCGCCTCGGGAAAGGCGAAGAATGGAATAACTTCATTCCATGCCCGCCGCCAGCTCTGGGCGATGGCGGCATAACGCAGACCCCATTCGCTGGCTTCAAAAGCAGTCAGCGCGTCCTCGGCAGCCTTGGCATCAACAGCGCGGTAAATGGCCTTGAGGGCTGCCGCCAGCGGCTTGCGATCTTTCCATGCCACAAAATCCATGCTGTTACGTAGCAGATGGACGATGCATGTCTGGACGACAGCTTCAGGGAACACCGCTGTTATCGCATCAGGAAATCCCTTGAGACCGTCAACAACGGCCAGCATGATGTCCTCGGTGCCGCGGTTTTTAAGCTCATTCATGACCCGCAGCCAGAATTTGGCACCTTCATTTTGTTCGATCCACAGGCCGAGAACCTCTTTGCGGCCATCGGCGCGGACGCCAAGAGCGATATGGATAGCTTTGCTGCGGACCATGCCTTCATCGCGGATCTTAACGCGAATGGCGTCAAAAAATACCAGCGGATAGGCCGGATCAAGCGGGCGCTGCTGCCAGGCGGTAACTTCCTCCAAAACACCGTCGGTGACGGTCGAGATCAGGTCAGGCGATACGTCGATGCCGTATAGCTCACGCAAATGCCCGGTTATCTCCCGCGTGCTCATCCCGCGCGCATACATGGAGATAATTTTATCATCAAAACCGGGAAACCGGCGCTGGTATTTAGCGATCAACTGCGGATTAAAGCTACCAGCGCGATCGCGCGGCACCTCGATCTCGATCTTGCTGCTATCGGTGATGACACGCTTGCGGCCATAGCCGTTGCGGCTGTTACCAGCCTGTTCGTCGCCGCCCAGATGATAATCCATCTCGGCATTCAGCGCCCGTTCGGCGAGCGCCTTCTTCAGCGAATCCAGCAATCCTCCCTGATCCAGCGCAGAAGCTGCATCGGTGCCTGCTAAAAGTTGATCCAGTAAACCTGCCGGGATCGTCGGCTCTTTGCGTCGTGACATAGTGGGACTCCTTTTTACCCATTATGCCCCACGACACACGGAATTTATGACACTCCCCCGCAAGCGATCAGCTGAACTTACTGATGATCATGAGTTCAGTGATGATGGTGAGGCAGCGGCTGCTCTTCAAATACGCGCTACGCTTGTAGCATTTGCGGACAAAAAGCTTAAAACAGAAGAGCACCGCCGACTTTTCCTTCTGTTGATGTTGGGCGACCTCCCGATAGATGCACCTGAAGCGCCCAATGATCTGGTTCGCCTCACAGGTAAACCGCGTAGTACACTTGCAAATCTCAAAACAGATTTTACGCGCATGCTCAAAGCAGCGCTTGTGGAGAAAGCGTCATGAATCCAACCTTATCAAACCCTAATAAGCTTGCAGAAGATTTCATTTCCTACGGTATCTGGGACTCAGCAGCTGTCGACCAACTGAGTTCAACCGAATTGGACGAGCTGTTCGATCACCTAGTTGCCCGCTCAATTGTCGAAACTGCGGCATCGAGTATCAGCCCAAATCCGGAAGTCCTTGATTCTGATGCGCAGACAGCTGTGTTGAGTCTGCAAAGCTTCTATCTTGGTGCGCTGAACCGCTCGCGAGCGTCTAGACCTGACCCATCTTCCAAATTACCCAAAGCGGCTACATGGTTAGCAATCGAACCTGTCCTCAGAGATCGCGACTTTCTGATCCGGTTGGCGCAGCGCCGTCTTAGCGGATTGGGAGCACGCTGCGCGCGCGACTTGGCCGATCTGCTCGGTGTACCCAAACAAGTACTCGAGGACTATTTTGCAGGACAGGCCGGAGAAAACGTTGCCTTTGTTGAAAACCGAAATGTTGGCAAGCCGCAGGACGGCGGAGTAGAGGACTTCGCCACAGCTCTGGCTCGCTCAGATGTCCCTGACGCGTTCAAACGGAGGTGGCTGGAAGCATAGAAAATGGCCGCTTTCGACCTTGCCCGAATTGCCGCACGTAAACTCCGCGAAGGACATAGCGCTGAGCGCGCCCAAGGATATGAAGCTGTTGCTGCAGCCGCGGCGGGACTAGGTTTTGTCATTAAATTGGTCCAGCCCGGCGATCCAGTTCTTGGTACGAGTGATGCCAAACTCCTTAGAGACTGGTTGTCGATCTACGTGCGCAACGACGTGTCGTCCGATCAAGCTGCAGCTTATGCGGCACACGAGCTCGGTCATCTGGAACTGCACCAACCACAAGAACTCTGCTCTGGATCAGACCCAGACGCCGGCGCGTCACGCGCGCTTTCGAGGGTCGAAGCCTATGGGCCGCGGGAACGGCGGGAACTGCAAGCCAATGTATTCGCCCGTGAATTTCTGTTACCGCGCTCGCTGGCCCGGCAGCTATTTCTCGTAGAGTGCAAGAGCGCGGCCGATATTGCTCAGACCCTCAAACTTCCTTACCCTTTGGTGCGAAGCCAGCTGTTGGACAGCCTCCTCGGCCCAGACATCGCGGAACAGTCGGTCGATATGGTCGCGCCGCAGCAGAAGCGAGATGAGAGCCAATGGGCGGCCGCCACCTTTGAAGGATCGGCTCTGCTGCTCGAGGCCGGCCCGGGTTCTGGTAAAACCCGCACTCTTGTGATGCGAATTGAACACCTTTTGGCGCAGCCGACTGTGACTGCGAGAGATATACTTGCTCTAACATTTTCAAATAAGGCTGCAGGCGATCTTGCCGACCGCATTGCTAAAGCTCACCCAAATGCTGCCGCAGAAATGTGGACGGGAACCTTTCACGCCTTCGGGCTCGATCTAATTCGTCGTTATTATGATAAGCTTGGCCTTCCCAACAATGTCCAGTTAATTGATAAGGCACAGGCGATAGAACTGCTTGAAGATCGGTTACCGCTGATGGGACTGAAACATTATCACGATCTACGCAACCCGGATCAGGGTTTAGTGAAGATACTTTCAGCGATCTCGCGCGCCAAAGACGAACTCGTAGATCATGAAGACTTTGGTCGCCGCGCAAGCGCTGCTCTCGAAGTGGCCACCGGCGAGAAGGAAATCATTGCCGCAGAGCGTTCCTGCGAAGCGGCAACGGTATATAGGGTCTACACCGAGACTCTTCGTGAAGCTGGAGCAGTCGATTTTGGTGACCTCGTGATGCTGCCTGCACTCCTGATCGGCCGTAACGACGCGGTTCGCGAACAGGTGGCCCAGCGCCATTCTCACGTGCTGGTGGATGAGTATCAAGACGTAAATAGAGCAAGTGCACGTCTTTTGATTGAGCTTTATCGCGCAGGGTCAAGGCTTTGGGTTGTAGGCGATGCCCGACAATCCCTGTATCGCTGGAGGGGCGCATCATCAGCAAATATGGCAGGGTTCGAAGCCGATTTCGCTGGCGGTCAGCGCCTCCCTCTCGGTCATAATTACCGTTCGACTGATCATATCGTCAGTTTGAGCCGCCGCTTCGCTGCTGACATGCGAGCGGGCAAGAATGGTCTTGCATATAAGGCAGCCGCACAGCGATCTGAGGGAGGAAGCACCACGAAGCTGCTAGTTGGACGAAATGATGACTGCGAAGGCGAACTTCTCGCAGCAGAGATCAAGCGTCTTGTGGAAGCTGGCGTACCACTGGCTGCCCAAGCGGTCCTTGCACCCACAAATGGCAGGTTGGACATTATGGCAGCGGCACTCGCCCGACAGGAGATAGCAACAACACATCTCGGCAGCTTTTTTGAGCGCGACGAAGTGCGCGATCTTTTGTCCATCCTCGCCCTACTTGCGGAAGCGAACGGCGGCGCTCTGGTCCGCGTCGCGGCGCTCCGAGAAATCAGGGTTGGGCCACAAGATATCGGGACAATCGTCAGCGCGGCTCATAAAGACCGCATCCCGCTCAACGCCTTGCTTGAACGAGCATCAACCTTGCCGGGGATGACCTCCGCAGGTGGCCAAGCGTTGGAACGACTGGGAATGCAACTGAAGGGATTAGAATCTCATATGTCTGCGTTCGAAGTGGCGGCAAGTTGGCTACTTGATCGGTCGGATTATTTGCGGGATATTGCGAGTGAGCCGGGTCCGGAGGGCTCACTCGCACGCGCTGCGCTACAAGCCCTTCTTGGCTTTCTCGATCAACGCGAGCTTGATGGACGGCTGTTGACGCCAGCACGCGCGATCAAACGTGTGCGCAGTGCTGTGCTATTGGCTGACGATCGTGACCTTAGAGACGCGGCTCTTGGGGCTGACGCGGCCGCTGTTCGAATGATGACGATTCACGGTGCCAAAGGCTTAGAGTTTTCTGCAGTCCATGTGGTCGGCCTGCATGATCAGTGCTTACCCGGACGATTTCGACGCGATGACAGTCCCC
This sequence comes from Sphingorhabdus sp. YGSMI21, assembly GCF_002776575.1. Lineage (GTDB taxonomy): Bacteria > Pseudomonadota > Alphaproteobacteria > Sphingomonadales > Sphingomonadaceae > Parasphingorhabdus. The sequence continues at coordinate 160,006 of NZ_CP022549.1, forward strand.
TGCCGCCAGGATTGGTGGAGCCAGAAACACGGGAGATGCACCTCGAGGAGGAAGAATGCCTGTTTTTCGTCGCCATTTCGCGAGCGGAAGATCATCTTCGCCTCTATCATAACGAAATAGCAAACGTCCGATCTCGAAAGCCGTCTCCCTTTCTGGCGCGCCTCGGTAACCTTAGTCGCCGCGAGCTCGCTGTTGCCACCGCCCCTTCCAACAGTCCTATTGTCCAGCACAAGCCTGTAAAAACCGTCCAAATCAACATATTTGATATTCGGGACTATGCAAGCTGCGCCTTGCGCATCGCATACCGGAGATATTTCGGGATTCATGGACGGCGCCACGAGTCTCCGTACCTTCAAACATCTGGCGTTCTCTATACTTTGGTGGATAGGATTACCGAAGTTGCCGGCCCGAATGTTAACTCAAATATGCAGGCTGTATTGGAAGAGGTTTGGGAAACACGTGGACCTGTTGGAAGCGGACTAGCAGCCGATTACTTTGCCCACGCCAGCGGAAGGGTTTCGACTCTTGCACAGCTAGCCAGCGGGTTTGAGTCGCCGGGTTTTGCACATATTGAATTACCCATAAACGGTGGGACATTGACTGTCGGCGCGCCGTTAGTGCGTTCAACACCGAAAGGTACTGAAATCCGCTTCTTCGACGCAGGTCCTGTGCGCTCCAAAACCGGCAATGATCAATCAGCTGGTATTCTTCTTTCCGCCGCTAGGCATGCCTTTGGCCGCCAAGCAGACGCCACGACCGCACATATGACTGATGGTGGCGTAGTCGGCTTTAAGAGGAGTGAGGAAAAGGTAGCAGACGATCTTGAGGAAGCAGGTCAGATTTTGTCAGCGATCAACAGCGGTACGCTGCCACCAAATCCCAGCATGCGTATATGCGGACGTTGCCCCCACTTTGTTTCCTGCCCATCGGTCGGAGCCATCGAGCCGATCTAATTTTTTATTCAGACGAATTCCGTCTCTGAAAGGGATGACTCTAGTGAACCCGGCATTCCCGCATGGGCCACAATCGGAGTATTATCCATGTCAATCGACATTTTTATCAAGCGGGGTGGTTGCCTCGACGTCGTCCACCGCAAAGTCAATAAGCTCGACCTCAAGAAACTCAAGCAAGAACTGGACACAGAGTTTGGCCCCGGCGAACTCTTTGCCGAAGACAAGGACGATCCTGTCACTCATGATCATCAGTTCAAACCAGGCAGCATTTTCCTTCACCATAGCTGCTGCAAGCGGATCGACTTGATTGTCCGCTACGCTGGCAAGACTTACGAGAATCGCTTCGCACCGAGCGTGACACTAAAAAAGGTCAAACGGCGCGCCGAAAAGAAACTCAATATCGACCCTGCCGACGCGGTCGAATTATCACTGCAGATCGCAGACAGTTCTGACCGTCCGGACGAGGCGACACATGTTGGCTCGCTTGCCAATCCACCAACATGCTCAGTTATCTTCGACCTTGTTCCCTCAGACCGCATCAACGGCTAATCGATGACTCCTGACCAAGCTATTTGGGAACGCGATATTGGCGCGGCGTCTTTTCTGGAAGGCGTCGCGCGCAATCGGTGGTCAATCGTCTCACTCGATTGGCCTTTTGCGCTGTTCGGTATAACAGCCCGTGATGGTCGAATCTTCTATCTGAGGCTAAACTTTGCAGGCTATCCAGCCGCGCCGCCAACAGGCGGTCTCTGGGATCCTGAAACTGAAACAGTGCCTGCCCTCAACCAGTGGCCGACCGGTGATGCCGTGTTCGTTAGCGTTTTCAACCGCGGTTGGCAAAACGGACTAGCATTATATATGCCGCTCGATCGGGTATCCCTTAATGGGCATCATGATTGGCCGGCTCAATATCCCCATCTTATGTGGCAACCTGACCGGGGTCTCGTGCAGTATATTGGTGAAGTTCACAGGCTTTTAAACGCGCGAGGCTATCATGGCATCACCGGATAATCGTTTACGAATCTCATGGTATAAGTGGTGGCGGCTTATGCGACAACTGCGTCTTCGCGGTGCGGGCATCAGAGAAAGTGGTGCTTTTCTGCTCGGGTCCCGCACAGTCACCTGTGGCTGGGTCACGGATTTTGTCTTTTATGACGACATCGACCCCTACGCCCTTGCCCAAGGACATGTTCATCTAGCGGGCGCCGCTCTTAATCGAGTTTGGGACCGCTGTTCAGCAACTGGCTTGGAGGTTATTGCCGATGTTCACACTCATCCTGGCAGCTCCGGTCAGAGCCTTTCGGATCAGAACCATCCCATGATTGCAATTAGAGGTCACACAGCGCTCATCGTTCCCAATTTCGCTTCTTCTGTTTTGAATCTGCGCGGTATTGGCATCTATCGTCATCTTGGCGCACGCAAATGGATTTCTTTACCGTCTCCTCGTGCCGGTTTGCGAGGGCTAAAATTGTGAAAGGATTTATCTATGCAGCATGCTGACTTCAATCAGTTCGTCGATGGCTTCAACCGCCTAGCCAAACTTGATCTCGACATCGGCGAAGCGGTCGATCCAGATGCTGCAATGGCGCGGTTGATGAGCTATTCCGCACATGTCGCAGTAGGCCCAGAAATTGTCCAGAGTGTGGCTCACCAAATTGCACTGCTCACTTTTGTAAATATTGCTTCGCGCTTCGCATTAGGCGGTGTGACTGTATCCGGGCTCGGCGATGTACCACTACTCGCACCATGGCTTGGAAAAGATTTGAAATCAGCAGTCATCGCACTGGGCGGCAATGTTGGATCAAAAGCATCTGAAGCACCGGTTGTGATCATCGGCAGTATCCTGTCGACGCCCCCAGAGCGAGGTTGTCAGCTCACTTTCGAAGGCTGGCGCGGCGGTGTCGTGCCGCTAGGGCATCAACGTCTTAGCGAATGTGATGTGACAGCACCGGCAGCTGTGCTTTCGGGCGCATTTGCGGCAGCCGAAGTCTTCACAATATTGCGCGGTGAAGCCGGTGCGGGCTTACGTCCTCAAGGGCTTTCGGTTTGGCGACCTGACGGAGACGCAGACTGGTTCTCCTCTATGAATGACGGGCCAACGCTTTCGCAGTTGCCAAATCATCTATGGGTGCTCGGTCTGGGACATCTAGGGCAAGCATTTCTATGGGTATTGGCGATGTGTCCTTATCAAGATAGGTCAGCCGTAAAACTGGTACTTCAAGATACCGATATAGTGACGGGTTCAACATCGAGCACATCAATCTTGACGATTGACGGTAGTACTGGACGCAAAACCCGCACAGTAGCAACGCTTTTTGAATCGCTCGGGTTCATGACGAGCTTAGTCGAGCGGCCATTTGATGATGGATTTTGCAGGCGTGCCGACGATCCGTCAATTCTCGTCTGTGGCGTCGATAACGCCTTAGCCCGTAGCCAGGTAGAAGCGCCCGGTTTCCCGCTTGTGATTGAAGCCGGAATCGGCAGAACTGCGGATGACTTTAGGTCTGTTCGCCTGCACAGTTTCCCTGCACAACGGAAGGCGTCGGCACTCTGGAAAGCTGGTGCTATTGAGCCGGACATCTCAATAGGAAAGACTCCAGGGTATAATCGCCTCAAAGAGCAGGGCGTTGACGACTGCGGGCTTACGCGTCTTGCAGGCACAGCGGTCGGTGCGCCCTTCGTTGGGGGCATCGCCGGGGTTCTTATGCTCGGACAAATATTGAGACTGTTGCACGGCGACACACTTGATGCAGTTATTGATTTTGATCTACGCGCATTAGATGCACGGCGTGCCGTAGGTAATTCGGTGTTAACTAAGCTCAATCCTGGGTTTCAATCATGTATTTAGGCGAACCACCGTGAGATTCAGACGTTACATATTGTTTCAAAACGGAACCCTAGTTGAGCAGCATGGCCTGATTGATTTCATTAGTAGAAAGAAGTTGTCAGTGTGATAATTCTAGCGTCAGCTAGCAAGGAAATTTTGGGGGTATCGAAAATATGCAAATGTATCATATTCAGATCAAAACATTTTGGCGGCCAACAGGAATGATTTCCTGAGTCCGCCTTCCTATCAAAGAAAAGTCAAACACCTCATGAACTTTACATTTCTTCACGCAGCCGATCTTCATCTTGATAGCCCTCTCCTCGGTTTGGCGAGCAAGTCAGCCGATTATGCCGAACGCGTTGACCGCGCCTCACGTGACGCTTTCGAAAAGCTAATAGAACTAGCCATTGAAGAGGGCTGCAGCTTCATCGTATTGGCAGGTGACATTTTTGATGGAGACCTTCGCAATTTTGAGACCGGTCTTTTCTTCGTCAACCAGATGCGGCGTCTTGAAGAGGAAGGGATACAGGCCTTCTTGATCCTCGGTAATCATGATGCAGAAAATCGTTTCGCGGCCAAGCTCTCAATGTCGGCTAATGTTCATCTGTTCGCCAGTAAGGCAGCCGAGGCGATTGCCATCGAAGCGCTAAAAGTCTCTGTCCATGGCCGCAGCTACCCTCAACGTGACGTGACCGAAAATATCGCACGGGATTATCCACCTGCAGTCGCTGGCCATTTCAATATTGGTGTGCTGCATACAGCATGCCAAGGAAGCGAAAGTTATCACGCGCCTTACGCTCCGTGTAGCGTCGAACAGCTAGTCAATCATGGCTATGACTATTGGGCGTTGGGCCATGTCCATGCACGCTCAGTGCTAAACGAACATCCTCATATCGTTTATCCCGGTAACTTGCAGGGACGTAGTCCCCGGGAAACCGGGGCTAAAGGTGCAACAATCGTGACAGTAAGCAACGGTGAGGTTGCGCATCTCGAACATCACGACCTCGACGTCGTTCGCTGGTTCGTCGTCACAGTAGATGTTGCTGACACAGAAGACCGCAGCGCGCTGCTCGATCAAATCCGTGCCGCAATTGATGATGCCTGCACTGACGCTGGTGATCGTGCTCTAGCAATACGCTTACGGCTCGTTGGCGAAACCAACCAACACCAACAACTTCTAATTGAACAACAGATTTTGCGCGAGGACATCGCCGTGCTTCTGGCGACACTGGCGCAAGACATCTGGCTAGAAAAGATTGTGATAGCGACAACGGCCCCTCCCCTGCCAAGTTCGCTCGACCCGACGGTTTCGGGCCAGCTGGCAGCCGAGATTATAGCGGAAAGCGCTGATTTCATAAACGAGCTGATCGAGGAACGAATTGCAGAGGTTCGTGCAAAAATGCCTGCTGCTGCGCATGCTGACGCCTTTTTCGAAATGCTACGGGAAGATGCGCCAAAGCGCGCGCGCATATTGGCGCTCTCGCTGGTAAACGAAACGGAGGCCGGCGATGCAGCTAACTGAATTGACGCTTGAGCGTTACGGGGCTTTTTCCGAACGCATCCTCCCAATTCCAACCAATGCGGGTCTCACAATTATATACGGCCCCAATGAAGCCGGCAAAAGCACATGCCTAGCAGCAATAAGCGACATCCTGTTTGGCATTCCAGAAAGGACCCCTCATGCGAGCCTATTTGGTTATGATGGAATGAGAGTGAGCGCTGAGTTGGTCGATGCTGACGGAACTGCATTGACATTGCGCAGACGTCGTGGCCGTGTTCGCACCCTATCCGATGCGGCAGGCACACCCCTTGATGACTCAATCCTAAATGCGATGCTCGGCGCTACCACCCGCGAGCGTTTTGCGACATTGTTTGGGCTCAACCATGAGACGCTCCGCTCAGGCGGATCGAGCCTGCTCGCGGCAGAAGGTGATATAGGTCGTTTGATAGTTGAAGCAGGCGGAGGTCTACGGTCGCTTATGGCGCGGCTAGATTCCATTGATGAAGAAGCGGACAAACTCTTTGCGCCGCGCAAATCAAGCGAGCGAGCTTATTACAAAGCGCTGGAGGCTTTCGATACCGCTGAGCGCGAGGTTAAGCTCCACATGGTGACACGCGATGCCTATGAGAAAAGCCGAAAGGCCGCAGATGCTGCGACCAAAAAACTGGATGATACACGGGCAGAACGGCAAAATGTCAGTACCGAAATTTCTGTTCTGGAGCGATTAGTTCGGGCGGTCCCGCATATACTCACGCTCGATCGGTTGTCCACGGCATTGAGCGAATATGAGGATATCAGCGCGCTAGAGCCAAACTTTGACAAACAGATTAATGCGGCACTTAAGCTGCGTGAAGAAACCGTATCAGCGCTAACCAAGGGACGTATAAATCGGGACAGGCTCTCACTGCGGTTTGATGCCCTGGAGGTTTCAGAAGCGTTTATTGGAGCAGAGGCGGCAGTTCGCGATATCACCGAACAAGCTATCCATGTACGCAAAGCTAGGGCTGACCGACCAAACCGGCTCAAAGAGATCGAAAGCGACGAAGCTCGACTTACCACGCTACGCCGTATGTTACACTTGCCTGCCGATGCCGATCTAACAACACGTTTGCCGAGCCAAGAAGTTTTGGATGAGGTGCAAAAAATGGCAACACAAGCAATCGAGCGCGGGACCGCTCTGGTTGCCGCTCGGGAACGCAAAGCCGACATCACCGACCGTCTTGAGGTATCAAAGCATCGGCTCGATGTAGCTATCGCTGCCGGCTACCAAACGCCGGTAGAGTTTAGCCCGGTACAATTTGCAAATTTGTCCGCGCAAGTAGGCACGATTGAAACGACGCGAGGTCAGGCGGTCGAAGCAATGACGAAGGTGAAGGACACGATTACTTCCCTTGGTTTCCAAACTTCCGAAGAGCTAGCTTCTTTCGATTGTCCTTCCTCGGAAGCCATCCGCACTGAACAAGTAGCGTGCTCAGAACTCGAAAAGTCCCTTGCGGACCAGCTTGAACAAAGGATCGGTGCCGAAAAAAGGGCAAAGACGGCAACCAATGCCATTGCACAGGCTGAAGCAACAGGCCCAGTGGCATCAGACAGTGCGCTAGCCGATGCGCGCAACACACGGAGCGATGCCTGGTCGCCTTTGCGTTCCGCTTATCTTGATGACGACATCCCCGCAGACACGGTAGTCCGGCGCACCGGAATCGAAGTCTATGAACGTCAAATCCGAGATACCGATGATTTGGCAGATCGGCGCGCGGCAGAAGCGAAGCATGCGGCCAATCTTGCCGTCGCCCGTCAGCAGCTTGAAATCAGCAATATTGAGATCGAAGGTTGCACTGCGCTAATTGAAGATATTGGCCAACGACTCAACAATAGAACCAGCGCCTTCGCCTCCGCCTTTCCAAGTGCAACCGAACAATACCCCCAGCTTTCAGGCCTGCTCGAATTTGCCGAGCGCCGGGAACTGGCTCTGGCCGCGCTCGCCGCTGCACGCGCGCTCCAAGTTGATGTTGATCGCCAAGAAGCCGACCTAGAACCGGTTTGCGCGCTATTCGAGACCGCACAAGGTGTAATGAAGGTTACTCCCACGGAGGGGCAAACATTTTCTTCCCAAGTACACGCATTATGCGCGGCACTCAGCAAACATGAAAGTGGGAATGCGGACTATCGGCGCAATCTGCATGATTACGAGGAGCTGGAGCCAAAAGCGAACCGCGCCGAGCAGGATCTTTCAGACATGTTAGCGGCGGAAAAGATCTGGGATCAACAATGGAGCGCGGCGTTGGTCAAACTCGGGCTCGATTCCAGTCTTGCCCCTCAAAACGCAGGCACGCTGGTCAGCGAATGGTCGGGCGCCCGTGCGACGCTAGGAACGATAGCACAATCCCAAACGCGGCTTACCCGTATGGATGAAGATGAAGCTGCGTTGCAGGCGGCAGTTGACGCTTTGGGTGAAAGTCTCCAGCTCGCATTGCCCACGGACCTTCTTGCGGCTACCGACCAGATCGCGGCGCGGTGGCAAGAGCATGATGCAATTCGAGTGCAGCGCGTTGCGCTCGCACCCGATGTCGAGGAAATCAAGGCTGATTGTGCTTTGTTGGAGACTGCCGATCGCAGCTCCCAGAAAGCGCTGGAAGCACTTGCCGAGCGCGCTGGTGTTCCGGCTGAAGATGCTCCTTTGCGTGACATTGAGAGGCGATGTGCTGCCCGGTCTCAGCTTATGGAAGAGAAAGTGCAAGCGGAGCGGTCGATAGCGGATGTGAGCGATGGTCTCTCCGTTACCGCCTTGCGTGATCAGTGGGCAGAACGCGATTTAGATGCGCTTCGAGGCGCCCTGAGTGCTGCTCAGGAGCAATCAAAACAGTTTGAAGCCGAACTCGAGGCTACGATACTTGAACAAAAGACTGCACAGGATGCTCTCGACCAATTTGCAGCGGAATCAGGTGTAAATCATGCCATCGCTGAGCGCGAAAGCGCGGCCGCTGCCATGCAGATCGCTATCGAACGCTATGTCGAACTCACTGTAGCGCGCGCGCTGATTACTAAGGCAATCGAGAAGGTTCGCAACGAGCAGCAGGATCCGCTAGTTAGCCGTGCAGGTGAACTTTTTGCGTTCACGACGCGCGGGGAATTTGCGGGAATCGACACCGATATTGATGACAAAGGCCAGCCTGTTGTGGTTGGTCGGCGAAAAACGGGTTCTGCGGTTTCGGTTGCAAACATGAGCGATGGAACACGTGATCAGCTGTTCCTAGCGTTCAGGCTGGCAAGTCTCGAGCATTATGCCGCTTCGACCGAGCCGTTACCGTTCATTGCCGATGATATCTTGGTGCATTTCGATGATGAGCGCAGCGCAGCTACGCTGGATCTGCTCGCAGAGTTTGCAAAAACCAACCAGGTATTGCTATTCACTCATCATAGCCGAGTGCGTGACGATGCTAACCGATTAGAAGCTAAGGGGTTAGCAAAGATCGTCGAGATTGAACGCGTCTAGATATCTGCGTTTGCTAAAACTAAGAAACCATCCGCAATTGAGCCCACCTCTGCTGAACGTCGCTGTGATGGTTCGACTAAAACCATCTCGCCAACATTGTCGCATCGGCCACGCATCGCCAGCTCGACAGCCAATTCTCAGTTTCCGCACACAATTGACTGCTGCAACATTGCACTGATAAGATTATCCAAACCTTCGTCACTTCGAAAACGATCAAGAAATTACTCAATTAACGATCTCTAATTATACGGGGAATAGATTTTCATCGCCTTTTATATCAATCATATGCTGATAAATCACTAGGCTCTAAGACTGGTAAACAGAGCGTTCAACGCCCCGTCGTCGAACTTTTCATCCTCCGCGGAGGATGAGGTTGGAATTGTTGACGGGCTGGCAACCGGCACAGAATTTTCTTCAATATGCCCGATACGCTCATCAATTGTCATCAACGCTGAGTCGAGACGGTAACCCGATACGTTCGCTCTGGGTGCCAATTTCTTGATTGCTTCAGAATAATCAGACAGAGTAGATTCAGATTCTTCCTGCTCGCACGTGTCGCCAATGTTATCAATTGTATCGATAATGGCATTCGTCACAGCCGTCTTGATATCAGGGTTGATGTTTGTATTTTTTTCTACCGCATCAGACAGATTCACCAGTTCATCGGCCCATATGCCGTCGTTTATCAATTTTATTACCGCCCTTTCCAATTCTTCTTTCAAGGTGATAATTTGTGGTCCCGATTGAACATAATCGTCGTCGTCAATATGCGCGATAATCTCTAGCAATGATGTCGCATCTTTCCAGGCACTAAATCGTTGCGGAGGGGATTTGGTGAGCTCAATTGCCGCGGTCACAAACTCTTCGTCAGATGTAGTGCTCCACCATTCGAGTAAGAGTTCAATCCGACGGGAATTGCTGAGATCGGCGTATACCCAAGTGTTATCCGGGCCATCTTTCCAATGGGCCGCTGTTTTTAACGTGGAAATCAATCCTTTGAATTGTAGCGCGATGGCCGCCTGCACATCCGGCGCTAGAAGTTTCTCAGAAACGAATTTCCAAAGGGCTGATGCCATATCTCCAGTCGTCGCACTCAGGGCAACGGATTGGAGCAGCGAACCATCTATGAGATAATCTGCCAGATAGTCCCTGAGCGACGGATTGATAAAATCAACCGTTCCATCATCAATTCTGACAAACCCACCTTCCAGTGTTCTGAGCGATTCCTCATAATCCTTAAAACCCTGTGGAATGCCGTTTTGCTTGCATAAATGGTCGTGTAAGATTTTGAAACTATCGCGCAGGCCATCGGTATTTTCGCCAAATCGACCAGAAAAGAACAAGGAGATAAGCAAGTGCCGACAAGCTGGGGAAATATGACTCTGGAACGCGGCATCCCAAAGTTTTTTTGGGTTTTTTAACATGGACAGGAATGTTTTAGGATAATCTTCGGCGTTAATTTCACCTAATCGTATGACGTCCGTCATCCATTCAATTACGCGGGGGTTGTAGTTATCGTGGTCAACAATTTTCGATATTTTGCCGCTATCCAAAAGTGCATTTATGTGGGTCTGCGGTGTATTGCCGACCAATAGATGATTGTAGAGGATACGGGCGCGAATACCGCGCGTGTAGGATCCCATATCGAGAACATAGGTGCTAATATCCACGCGACTGTCAGCCAAGCGATCAGATGCCCCCTGCGCTTCATTCAATATGTAGGCGCGAGTGGTCAGAACAAAACGGGCATTGGGACTGTTTCGTATGCGATTCATGAAGGTCGCGAGAACAGAATCCGTTGATGCTAATGCCTGCCGATCCAATGCAATCGACCCGAGAAAATCGTCGAAAAAGAAAATTTGTTTTTGTGAATCATCAATATGCGTGAAACGGTCATCCAGATTGCGAATGGCAATCAGATCCCATTCTTCGCTAATATGAGCAAAGGCCAGCATTTCCGCGAGCGTCGTTTTCCCGACACCGGGGGGGCCAGAAACAATCAATACATGGTGTTTCTCAAGAATTTTTTGTGCATCGGCCAGGCTTGAATTTTGGGCATAAACGCGAACTTTCGCCGCAATTTCCTGCTTTGTCGTCGCCGTAAAGGCGTGTGATGAGGCATTTAAAATCGAGTCCAAAACCGCGCTGCTTGATAGCCATAGCTTGCAGTGCGCCCTAACGACCTTTGGATGATCGTTTAGCAAGGCATTGAGTTCGGATTGACCTATAATATCAGCTTGCTTTTTTAGGGACGGCCCGATGATCCCGGCCAATTCCTTTTTCCTTGCTGGCGTCAACGGGCAGGACGTAATCAAAATATATCGAGATGGGTTAAGCGCGTCTATCGATTGGCGCTCCTTTTTCATCTTTGATTTTAAAGACGGATAGCCGGAATCGACGAGATGTTTGGCTTGCAATATAATATCGCCATCAGCAGTCGAGTGACGTCCATCCATTCCATCGTCGGGACCGTTGGCAAATATTTCAAATGGAACATCAAGTGATTTTCCGACTATATCGGCTGCAAGGTCTTCAAAATCAGCTGGTAGCAGGGAACGAAAATCATAAGGCATAGTTTAATCTTCCACTGCCGCTTGCGACCAATCGAGCTTAGCATGTTCACCTTCTTCAAAAGCGTTCGTTGCATCAAGCATGGCTCGTGCCTGTGCGAATGAATTCCAATCAATCGAACGGGTGTAATTTTGTGCAACGTCTAAAGTTCGTATGGTTGGGGTCGTGTGGTTATTGTGAGAAAGAGCTTTCAATGAACTGAGATAATCCGTGCGATATGCCGTTGGAATGATAATTCGTTCCTGATTCCCGGCGATAAGTTCTGCGTTCATCATAATTCTGGCGATGCGCCCATTTCCATCGGAAAAAGGATGCACCTCGCTTATTAACACCTTAGCAAAAACCGCACGTTGGAAAGGTTCTGGCAGGGCTTCCAGAAACTCAAAACCCTTTTTCAATGTGCCTTCGACCAAATCCGGTAATACAAATATAGTGTTACCTGCTTGATTGTTTTTAGCTTTGAAAACGCCAGGATTTTTTTCTGGTCTCGCCGACATAACTGTCGCGTGTCTAGCCCTTAACTTCTCAATGAAATCTTCGAATGATTTGGGAAGCTGGCGCATTTCTCGCTCGTCAGACACGATGCGGAATGTACCCAAAACATCGTGTGCGTCATTTGGTCTTTCCTCCGGGATACTGCCCTTGAAAATGATGTCCTGGGCTTCCTCAACGGTAAACTTGGTTCCCTCAATAAAATTGGAAAAATAGGATTCAAAAAAGGCGACGTTAGCTATCGCCTCATCTGATTCAGCAACGGGCGGACGACTTTCAGGAACAATTTCGTGGAGTGCAAAAAACAATTTTTCAAAAAGTGATAAACGATCCGTATCGAAAGGTTGGCCTGCGGCTCTTGCCTTTCCTACAGCACCTTCGATTTTCCCATCTTGTGTTCCAATTAGCGCACCGATCAGATTGTTAAATTGCTCAAACTCATCATCAAGACCAAGCGCGGGGGCAATGTCGCGTGCCTCGTCCCTTAGGCGATTGATTGCTTGTTCGCCCTGTCGGTTAATATATCTGTCGAGATGATTTTCCATTTCTTCACTGGAAAGCGTACGAGCAACGCCTCCTGCTCTCGCTCGTGAAAGTTTCATATTCTCCAAATATGCGCGCGCTGGCGATGATAAGCGCGCTCCTCCTGCGAACGGTTTATCACTTTCAAGTGCCGCGGCTCCTTTGCGTGGCTGGAATGTTAAACCAGGAAGACTGACTTTTCGCATCTTATTGGAAATCAGGAACACTGACCCGTCTTCTGCAGGTCCGTTTTCTAAGGCAGTGCGATCAGCAATAATTGCGTCTGGATAATAGCCTGTAATTAGATGGTACCAGTTTCGGCGCACTAACCTTTCGGGATCTTCATTCATTTTTCGAGTATAAAGGCGGGTTCCAATCTTGCGCAGACGGCCTGCCTCGACGGCGTCATAAACAGCCTTCGTGATTTCCGTGTTCGATACAAACACTTCTGGCATATTTGCTATGGATAATTCGGGCATTAACGTGCTCCTTTTACCCATCATACCGATTTATCGTTATTTAAGAAGCCATTTTTCCGATTTTTCGCAATTTATGTAGGATTTCGACGAGATTTTGAAAGTGCTTGATGATACTCGCCATCTTGCGACCAAAGGGTTAGCCACTATTGTCAGATCGCTTATCCAAAATATATGACATATCATGTCTATTGACATTATACACATGATATGTCACTTATTTTTAATGCCACGCGCCTCCAGAGTCACATCGGGTCTACCCCCACAAAGCAAGCGAGCACTTGTGTCGTTGGGCAAGGACATTACCGTAGCCCGCAAACGGCGCAAGATTAGTCAAAAAATCATGGCCGAGCGTATATTCGTGTCGGTCCAAACAGTCCAGCGGCTCGAATCTGGTGATCCTACTGTAGGCATTGCAATTCTTGCCAGCGCATTGTTCGTTCTCGGGTTTACCAAGCGACTTGCAGAATTGGCAGCTCCAGAAAGCGACCAAGTTGGTATGCGCGAACATCTGGCTCGATTGCCAAAGAAAACACATAGCGAATCCTCTAAAGATTTGGATTTCTAGGCGCGTATGGCCGTGATCGAGACCTATGTTTTTGTCCATTTGGCAGAGGGGCCAGTGCCCGCAGGACTTCTGACAATGACAGATGAGCAGCGGACTCAGTTTTCAACTTTCGCTTATGGCCGCCGCTATCTTGAGCGCCCGGACCGGATTCCCGTCGATCCGGTTGCATTGCCATTGACCAGTGGGTCGGCGGATCAGATATTTCGTACCGAAGAAGGATTTGCTGTATTTGGCGGCATTCGCGATGCAGCACCTGATGGTTGGGGCCAATATTTAATGTATAAGGCGATGGGTGACAGAACGCCAACCGAGGCCGACCTCATTTTGGCATCGGGTGATCACCGGGTTGGCGCATTGGCCTTTGGGCCCACGCCGGCAAAGCCGCAGCGCATCACTCCGTGGGGCGACGGCGATGCACCAGGCGAACATTTTGACCTAGCCGAACTCGCAGAAGCGGCCGAACGCGCACAAAATGTTGACCTGCTTGATGAAAACTTGCGCAAATTGCTAACCGCCGGATCATCTCTTGGCGGTGCTCGCCCCAAAGCTGCAACAGAGATCAATGGACAGCCCTGGATCGCAAAGTTTCAAGCACAAAAAGACACTTTTCCTGAATGCCGGGTTGAACTGGCAACAATGCGTCTGGCAAAAGAATGTGGGCTCGACGTACCAGCTCTTGGATTTGAAAATATCCTCGGCCGTGACATATATATGATTGAGCGGTTCGACAGGAGCATGAATAAGCAACATCGCACTCCTTTTGCCTCCGGACTAACGATGCTGGCAGCCCATGAAAGTGAAGTTAGCCAGTATAATTATCGCGATCTGGCCGCTGTGTTGCGACAACACGGGACAATGGTGAAAACCGATTTGAATGAGCTTTTTAAGCGGATGGTGTTCAACATTCTGGTTACTAACGATGATGATCATCTACGCAATCACGGATTTTTATATGATGGTAATGGCTGGAGGTTGTCACCTTTGTATGACGTTGTCCCCAAACCGCAAATTGGATTTGAGCGGCGACTGGTCTTGGGAGTTGGCCCACAAGGCCGGGACGCAACCCTAGTCAACGCCATTGCCGGCGCGCCCGATTTTGATCTTTCGCTTGAAGAAGCAGAGGCTATCACTGTCGAGCTTGCTGGGACTGTTGCCAATGGATGGGAAGAAGCATTCCGGAGCGCTGGTATAAACGCGGCGGATATAGCTCGATTTGCGACTTGTTTCAGAGAGGCCCAAGCAAGCTAACCGGTGGTTGCCAATGTGCAATTTCTCAAACAAATTTTTTTAAACCGTCTTTATGCCGACCACCAAGCGAGGCGACGTATCAGCGGTTCTCTAAACCTTCACATCGAAAAAAACCGCAACAGACCTAATACAGATATCCAAAGGCCCCACAGCGCGAAGGCTAATAGCAACCCAAATTCCAAACGAAGGCGCATCAACTGTTGCAGGCGCAGCCCTCGCCTTTGTGGCAGATCTTATCTCGAGCTATGCAACTATCCCCACAAGCCTTGCCTTTGCTGCACATCTTGCAGCAAGCGCTGGTCTGCGCAAAGGCGGCCCCGGACGCGCAAGGATTGATTTGCGTAGGCCCAAGCAAACTAGCGACAAGCGCAAAAGATACAGCAATAGATTTCATCATAAATGCCCCTCGAAACGGGGATTGCACATAATAAGAAAACTGTCGAATCTTTGGATTGATAGTTTCGGCCAGAACGTGGCCTATCTCCCATATTCGGTATTGCGTAAGAGCAACCCCAATTCGGACGAATAGCATTTAAATTTGCGATATTCCTACTCCCGTTGACTCGACAATTGCGTTAGACTTCCACCGTAATTTTGCTTTTTCCGTGTTTTAGGTTGGACCCACATCCTACCAAACAGGGCGAACCATTTCCAAAAGATTGATAACTTTAAGTCTATTAAGGGCGCTTTTTTTCGGTCGCAGACATTTTCCAGGTCATAGGTTTTCCAACGTAATACGGTACCACTGGTAATCATCTCGCAAGAAACGTTGCGACCATCAGCAAGCAGACACCATGCGGCTGTTCGATCTCCCTTTCCTGATCCGGCAGAGAGACATTGCATAGCTGGAGCACTAACAATCACATGGCCCTGCTTGAGACTGCCCTTTGCTCCGCCAAACAGACTGGCAAGCTGGTCACGCGCCTTGGTGCCGCTTGTCATTGGACATGGTGAGCCCGGTCTGCACGAGCCATCAATTTCACGCGCGGCGATGCCTGCAAGCCGAATTTTCATGCCCTCCCTGCACCAAATCGGCCCATCGCCATCCCAGACAGCGATGGGCGTGCATTGAAACTGCTGCCCTGCTGCTATAATAGGTGCCCCAGCATCTACCGAACAGGAATTGAGCAGAAAAGCGACTGCAACCAGCTGCCCAATTATTCGGCTGAACACGGCATTTGTCCCGAGTTCAGCACCATCTGCAAATTCTGTGCGGCACAGATAGTTATTCACCGGAAGCCGCTGCCCCGATCAAAACCACCAAATATGTGGTTGTTTGATTTGTCATAGGCGCTTTCGCGTACCTCGGCCTCTACGCTTCCATCACGTCCCCTTCGGGTTTTAAGATCGCTTAGGCTGACACGGTTTTGGCGCGCCCAAAGGTCGACCTCTGCTTCGCTATTGAATGAACCAATTTTCCTGAAATGCCAATTACTCATCTAATTTCTCCTTGTTTGGGTAGTGGTTGTAGTCAGTTGTAAATCTTCGAACGACATCGCTCGCGCTCATAGTTCCATTCCCTTGCTTTTTTCAGGCAATGATAGGGGCTGCACGGCCTTTTCATCATTTCCTTGCTTGGCAGGTGTCTGCTGCCTCGGCGGCTCCGGTTTGGATTCAGAAGGCGGACCGGCGCGCAGCTTGTCGTCGGCCAGGCCAAGTCCCTCAAGGCTGCCGGGATCAAAGGGTTTGTCCGGATCGCGGGCGGCAATTTTATGCTTATCGACATCAAGCCTGCCAGCTTCTTCAAGGGCAGAATATTTATCGCCTGTGGTGCGGTTGAGCTGACGGCCGAGTTTTTCCTTATCGTCGGTAATGACCTTCACATCGTCGCGGACACGGGTCACAGCGACATTGAACAGGCGCTGGTTGGACAGATAGCGCTCTTCCGATCCCATCACTACCAAACCCTTGTCGGTGGTAATACCCTGCGCCATGTGCATATTGAGCGCATATGCCAGATCAATGCGTTTCAGCATCGGATCGTCCATACCAAGCCGCACAACACTCTTGTCGCCCCGCTCGACCATCACGCCGCTTCCATCGATCCCCACGACACGGCCAATAGAGCTGTTCAGCAAATCGCGCGTTTTGTCATTCGCGGTCCAGCGTATCTTGTCGCCCTCGTGGACTTCAATTTCCTTGGTGGCAGTTAGATTGAGCTTGTCGAGCTTTGCGCCAGACGCCAGCTTTTGCGGGTCGAAAGCCTTGCGCTTTCTATTCCGTTCAACTTCGACCTTGCCGTTCTGAAACACACGCGAAACCCGGTATTCTCCGCGCTCGAGGCCGACAGACTGGAGGCGGGTCCAGACTTCAAGCCGAAAGCCCGGCTGATAGCTATGCGCATAGCGCAGCTCTTCGCGTGTCCGGTCAACCCGGTCGGCCACTGTCAATTTGAGACCGCCGCCTTTCAGTTTTCCCTCGTCTTTGAGGCCGGTCTGAATGTGTTCATTGAGATTGGCCCGGGTTTCACGCCCACTGGTAAACAGCATGGTTTTGTCGCGCTCATCCTCTGGCAGATTAAGCCAGTATTCGGCTGCCGTTTCCACGCGGTCGTTCGTCTCGATCACCCGGTCGCCCAGCAATTTGAGCGCGTTACCGGCGCGCCCAACATTGGTAAGCGCTGCAACAGCGCGCAGTTCCGGCGTTCGCTGGCGCAAATTCTCATTCATATCTGCGGTGGCAAGCCCGCCTGCCTGCGCTACCGCAAAGGATTTACCGGCATCAATGGACAACAGCTGCTTGCGGTCGCCAACCAGCACAAGTTTATCCACGCTGGCGACATTGGCGATCTGAGTAAGGGCGTGCATCTGGTTATTGGAAATCATCGATGCTTCGTCGACGATCAGATAGGCGCCATTGAGCATGTCGCGAGATTTACTGGCCCGCTGCGGATGATCGCCTGTCAGCAGCGCGTCATGCTGCATCAGGAAACTTGCCACCGTCATTGCTTCCAGACCGGTTACCTCTTTGAGATCGGCAACCATCTTGTTCTGGAAGGCCAGGCCCAAGGCTGGCTTTTTCTCAAAATCGAGAACATTGGCGACGGCACCGAGCATGGTCGATTTACCAGCTCCTGCAAGTCCCTGGACGGCAACAATGCGGTCACTCGAAGCAATGATCGTGCTTGCAGCCGCCATCTGCCCATCATTTAGCGGGCGTTCTTTTGAGGCTCCCGAAAGAACCTCTACCGCCCGGTCCGGCCTGACCAGCGGCAGTACGCCGTTCTTGCCGCGCTCAATTTCACCGAGGATCCCCGCTTCTGTTTCAAGCGCGTCTCTCGTCGTCACCATCTCGACCACATTGTCTGCGCGTTTATTGTCGCCCGGCACCAACTCGCCGCGGTTCGTTAGTTCGATCAGACGTTTATCGATCAGCTCCGGCGTCACACCATTTAGTCCAAGATCAACTGCTGTCTTTGTTACCTGATGTACCTCGAACGCGGCCTCGCGCTGTGAGAGAATGCGGATAGCGCTCGCCGTTGCCAATTGGGTCCGCGCGACCGGCCCTGTCATCATCACGCGTTTCAGCGCGGTATCAACGAGCGGATCACTTGGTTTTTGCAGTGAATCAAGAACGAATTGGCGCGCGCCCTTTAATCCGTCTTCGATCGCTCCAACCCCGCGCTCCAATAGCCCGGCCTCTTTATTAGCTGACACCTTTGCCTGCTCGATCAGCTGCTCCGGTACAAAACCGAGGTCAGCTGCGCGCGCTTTCCACTCCTGTGTCAGCGCGCCTCTATCTTCGACAGCAATCTTGTCGTCACGTGTGCGCTTGGTGATTTCACGCAATCCTTGCTTTGTCGCGGTGCCAAGCTCGGTCGCTTTGGCCAGTATATCCGCGCGGCGTTGGCTGAAGGCTTCGCGCACATTTTTAGGCACACCGGCAATCTCGAACGTGCCATGCTTACCCTGCAGCTGGACTGCATAGCCTAGCTTTTCGAGCGAGTCTCTAAACGCAGCATGATAGATTGAACTGATCACCGTATTGTTACGCCAGATCTCACCATTATGAAGCGCGCGCCAGTTCCCGTCAGGCATCCGTGTCATATTCGCTATCACCGCATGGACATGGCCCTGCGGGTCGAGCGCCCGGCTCGTGTCATGCTGAAACAGAGCATAGACCAGATTTCCCGTCCGCACCGGTACAGCGCGGCCATCGATCTTCTGACGACCTTCGGCAAGATTGGCCTCCACCCAACCCATCGCCGTTTTAACCGCGCCCATATGGGCTTGGGTTATGCGTGTATCGCCGCCGACGAGCGAGAGCAGTGTGGCCGATTTGGGCATCGAGAATGTGAGGTCCATCCCCACCGCGCGCTTGCCGGGTTCACCAACCTGTGATCCGTCCGGGAGCTTGCCGTTGAGAATATTTTCGAAAGTTCCTGCGTCAACCTTGCCAGTGGGATTTGATAGCGGCATCTTTTCCAGTTTTTCAGCGCCGGCAGAAGTGTCCACGCCGTTTTCTAATCCTCCACCCGGAAGCTCGGGATTAAATGACGCCTCCTCGGCGAGCGGCGGGATTTCTTGTTTTCCCCCGACATTGCCGCCGATCTGGTCCGGATCAAATACGGCTCCGTCCGCTTCGGCGCGCTCTGGGCTCGCCAAAGCGCCATTCTCAGCGACTCTTCCGGCGGTTTCCTTGCTCTCCTCGCCCGCGCCCTTTTCACCATGGTCTTTCTCGCCATCGTCTGCCTCTCCGGCACCGTCCTCGCCGCCTGGCGCTTCCGCCTCACCCAGAGCATTTTCTTCCGGTTCAGCATCGCCGGGAACATTTTGATCTTTTCCCTTCCCTGCCCCCGGTTGAGCTTCCTGGTCTTCACCGGGTGCCAGACCGAGTAACTCCGCGCCTTCACCGTACCAAATCGATTCCTCGGCCGATTCCTCGATCGTATAGTAATTATCGGCAGCAAAATATTTCGCCGCACCGCCTGCACTGCCAACAGGAGCCATAGAAATCATTATTCGATTTCCATACCGTCATCATGACCATGATCGCCATCCACGCCGTAAGCGGTCGCAAGATCTTTGGCGCTCGCCTCGAAGCGGGGATCACGCTGGCCCTGCATCCCGCGCGCAGCAAGCCCGGGCTTGGCCGCGTCCGCTCTGCTCGTACCGGGCTGTCGCCCTGGATCATCCCCTTCCCGGGATCCTTCGAGCGCGGCCTCGGCCCGCGTCTGAGCGGCTATCAACACCGCTTCGGCACCTTCATCACCTGCTGGCTTCATGTCCTTCCCCGGCTCGCCCGGCTTGACATCATTGGCAAGTTCGAGCGCTGCAGCAACTGCGCTCGTCCGGCGAGCAGCCGCTTGCCTGGCGTCCTCTCCCGCTGCGTTGCTGCTTGGTACAAGTTGATCGCCCGCCAGCTCGCCCGCTTTGCCGACTGCCTTGTCCTGCGCTTCGCGGCCGCCGGCTTCCCCGTCCCCTTCGACCTCTTCGTCATCCTCTCCGCCGGGCATTCCCTTGGGCATTTTGGGCGCGGCGCGAGTGGATTTGACAGGCGATACTGCATCATCCCGCGGCTCGAAACCGAGCGCCACCTGCGGGTAATCCTTGAACTGGAGCACCACTCGCGCCGCCGGGAAGCCATCGGGAAATTTCACGAAACCGTGGAGGGCCGGCAGATTGGTAATGTCATCAGGAATGACCAGCGGCGCAATTTCCTTTTTGGGCGTAAGCGTCGAGGCATCACGCAAATTATTATAGCCATAGCTATAGGCTTCATCCATCTGCCGTACCTCACGGTTGCCAATAAATTCCGCGCAGGTTTCGGCAGTTTTGCGGTCAGCGGTTGCCAGTATCAGTTTCGTTCGCGCCAGGCTGGTCAGGTTTTCGGCGCCCTCGCGTCCATAGACAGCCTGCAAACGCGCAATCGAATGCAGCCCCAGCACGATCGCCCCGCCAAACCCGCGTGCGGTCTGCAGCCCATTCTCGATAGCAGGAAGCCGGTGCAATGCGCCAAGCTCGTCAAACAGATACCATGTGCGCAAGGAGCGCGTGCGCGGCAGTGTCATCAGCGTGTTGACCGAAAGATCGAGCCATAAAGTCAGCAACGCCTTGTAGAGCGGAAGATCGACATGGCGCGCGGAGACGAATAGCAGGCTCCCTGCTTTTTTTTCGCTGCGGACCCATTCGCGTATCGAGAAAATTTCACCATCTTCAGGAAGGCATATCAAAGCCTCGGCATTGGTGTTAAACACTGCCCGGATGGACTCAGCCATGCGCGCGGCTTCAGGCGCTGTAATCGGGTCGGCGGTTGTGTCCTGAAGGATCCGGTGAACACGCTTCAGATCGGCTGTCATCAGATTCTCGGCGAGCGCGCGGTTGGTCGTCTGACCATGTTCGCTGAGCTTCAAGCACATCTGTACAAACAGCATCCGGGCGGCCAGCACCCAGAACGGATCGGAGCCGCCACCATCATGGGGAACAAGCGCCTGCGCGGCAGCCGTAAATTCTGCCTGCGTCGAGCATTCATCGAACAGCGACCAGCTGGGGCAACGCGCATCGCCGGGATTGAGAATGATATCAGTTCGCTCGTCGTAAAAGGCCTCGATAAATGCCCCGGTCAGATCGAAGATAACCGCGCTGCCGCCGCGTGCGCGGACCTCGGCAACGACATTCCTGAGCTGTGTCGTCTTGCCCGCACCGGTTGTGCCAACCAGGATCGTGTGGCTCGCTTCCAGTCCGTAGGGATAAGGAATTCCGGCCAGACTATAGGGATGATGCAGCCCGGCCTTGATCCGTTCGGTAAGCGGCAAAGCGATGACCTGCGGGGCGGTCTTGCCGGGAAATAGCTGCGCCGCTGATTTGAAAAATTCGCGTTCATTATGGGCTATGACATCGGCGAGCAGAATGTCTCGCGACACCAGCATCGCGCCCCGCTCATGCCGTTCCTGGAGGATTGACGATCCGCGCCCCTGTGCCAGGGTTATAAACCACCAGATGACCGGCAACGCAAATAATGTCGCGGCGCATAGCGCGCCAAACAATGCGCGGATCGCCTTGGCCCATGCAACCTGGACATCCGGGACAAACGGAATATAGCCGATCGGCACCTGCCGCAGCGCGTCATTGGACAGCACGATGTTCATTGGCTTCATGGCATCGAACTCCATCCAGCCCGATATGGCCGACCAGATACGCCACACGCAAAGCTGAATTTCATGTTCGCCCATGACCGAATAAAGCATGATCCAGTACACCGCGATGAAGCAGGCCAGCCAGATCAGAAGTGGCACTCGCGCCCCTGCCATGAACATGAAAAACTGATGCCCTATCAGCTGCGATCCGCGGGTAAATTCACTGGCGTTTCTGAGCACCCGCCCCCTCGCCGAATGATGCTCCACCGTAACCGGCGAGCGATCAAATCTAAGCTCACTTCTGGCCATGAAATTGCTCCATTCGCTGCTCCACGGTGCGGATGACTTCATCGCGTTTATGGTCGGGAAGCTGGCGCAGCAAAACATCCACCCCGGCCTGCGCAAATTCTGTAATGAGGGCGAGACGCTGGAGGTTTATGCCGGCGCTCTCGCGGTCGGTTTCAACGCGCCGAAGATATTCCTCGACCGCGCTGCGAACGACATCAACGCCGGAGATCCCGCGCGCACGCGCCAGGGTTTCTATTTGCTGTTGGATGGATGACGGCAATCGAACCGTCGTGCGAATAGTGTCTGTCAATTTACCAACTTCCGTTTGGACAACGGCGCTGGTGAGACCTACGCAAAGCAGATAGCGATATGCGCCCTGCCCTGCCGGGTGTCAACTCACCTTGGTGGTGCCTGTGGTGACGCCTGTGGTGGTGCCTGTCAAAACGGCGGCAGTCTGACTCAAAACAGAACGCCGGTCGCTCTTGCTAAGCCCCTGATAATCCATAATTAAATGATAAATCGCCGGTACCGCTCGCAAATGCGTCATTCTGACGCACAGGACCTGCCGTGTAACTATTTGTATTTACACCATAAAACCCGCACGGCAGTGCATACGGTGTGCCCCTTTTCCCCCGATGATCGCTTGGTTGTTTCTGATCATCTGACAATATTAGTCCTGCGATTTCGGGATTTTCCGGTGAGGCAAAACGGGACTGGTTTGCAATGCCTGGGCCTGTCAGCAATGCCTTGCCGCGCCTTTGCTTGATCAAAGGATGGGCCGCGCCTGGCATATCGTAGTGACCGGGATGCGGTCAGCTTATGGAGAGATTTGCCATAACGAAAACGCAAACAGCGACTGGAAAACAGGACCGAATCGAGTGGGACATATTGTCAGAAACGGATAACAATCAAGCGGCAAAAATGCTTATGGCGAGACCTGATAGCAGCGACTGGCTCAAGATGATCATCGCGACGGGATGCGGCCGCGATCCGCTCGATGTGATCAACGATCTGGAGTCTGCGCTAGAGGTTTTCAATGCGCGTTTCGCGAGCCTCGTTGCAGCCCATTAGCCAGCCTGTTTCACGGCTCTTTTTCCGGCCCATTTTTTACCGAATTTTTCCACAACCGTAGACACCCGTTTC
Source organism: Sphingorhabdus sp. YGSMI21 (assembly GCF_002776575.1). Taxonomy (GTDB): domain Bacteria; phylum Pseudomonadota; class Alphaproteobacteria; order Sphingomonadales; family Sphingomonadaceae; genus Parasphingorhabdus. The sequence continues at coordinate 183,163 of NZ_CP022549.1, forward strand.
GAGCATGAAAGAAGGGGGCGCTGCCCTCTTCGTTCAATAGGGCAGTTCCGGTTCTTCGCTAAAGCTGAACCAGTCATGCTGGCGCGCCGGGGTAAGGCATGGCCCTGTCTTTAGATCCAAGCATGCTTTGCCGGTGACGCTGTGGATGACCTGGTCGACCAGCCATTGCGGCATGTCTCCATCACCCTCGTCGATCACCACAAACTCGCCGGTAAAGTTCTGAATGACATGCTGGTCAAAGTCGGTATGCTTTGCTCGTTCCTTGGCCCGTGCGATTGCGGTGTAAAATTTCGTTTGGCTAGCCATGATCTGGCTCCTTTCAACCTTTTTTTGAAGAGGCTATAAATCCGGGAGGGGAGCGGTTCACTGTCAGGGACAGCGCCAGAGGCGCTGCCGCAAAGCGGGGTGTGGGGGAGCCGATTATTTTGCGAGAGCGAGCGTAGCGAGCGAAGCAAAAAATTGGGGGCACCGCACATCCTTCACAGCGGACCGCTCCCCTCTCACAATCGGTCACTCTGCGAGAAGATTTCTCTCCCCCTTTTCTCCAGCATCGCGCGCGGTCGGCGCTAACTGTGCAGTCAGCGCGCCTTGCCTCCAAAGCGCGCTGCTGTGTCGCTGCGCTGCATCATGCGGCGCGGTTCGTTTCGCTGGCTGGGCTCTGTTTGCGAAACACGGTTACCGGAACGCCGGCGGCGCGCATTTTCTCGGCAAGATTGGCCTGAACGCCTGACCCTTCACAAATTATGGCCTCGACGGGGCCCAGCTTGATCAGCAGCTTGTTGCGTTTGAACGGCGCGGCGTTGCCATAGGCGCGATTAAGCCGGAAAGCGATCAGCGGAACCTCGCGTGATGCCGCCCAAGCGGCAGCGATGGCATCAACGCCTTTGCCCTGCGCGGTGGTTGCCAGTGTCATCGTGGGCGTGCGGGTTTTCAGCAAATCCAGCCTATCCCAGATGCGCTGGTGATCTTCCCAAATCTGACCACCGGAAATAACCACAATCGGGCCGGTTGGGGCCAGCTGTTCGCGCTTAATCTTGGCACGGGCTGCGAGAAATTCGCGGGCGTCGATCTGGCTGGCGGTCAGGATTGACGAAACCCGCGAACCGCGCAGCGCGCTGAACGGGTGCCCGCTGTGGGCGCGGTAAACCTCGCCAGCATGATCGCGCATGCATTCCAGCGCCTCGCGGGCTTCAGATAGGCTGTGGCACCGCATTTGCGCCTCTTCAACCTCGCTTGCGAAAACCTCACTCGGGTCGGAGATGCGGGCAAGCTCGCCAAGTTTTAGCGCGGCGCTATCTTCCTCGCCTTCAATCTGGCGGGCGACAACATGGAAGCTGTTGACAATCCCCCATGCGATACGCTGGGCGATTGGCTCCATGCGGGTATCGTTCATCAAAGCAAAGATTTCGCTCATCATCGCCTTGACGCATTGCTCGGCCTCGAACGGGCCGGGCATGTCGGCGCTGCTGGGTTCCTCGGCAATGGTTAGTTGTGCTCTGGCAAGGTCGCTGGTGAAAGCGCGGCTATAGGTTGGCGAGGCGGTCGCCTCTTCATAGGCTTGGCCAAGATCGGCAAAGCTGCTAACGGTTTTCGGGTTCTTGGGCATTTCAGTTCCTTTGGACAAAAAGAGGGCAGGAAGCGGCTAAGCCCCGCTCCCTGCCCTTGTTCATTTCAGACTAGCTAACTGAATCGCTGGTGGTTTCGCCAAGGTCAGCGGTCTTGCCGCCCTTCCCCTTCGCTTTACCCTTCGGTGCGGCGCTGCCGTCAAAGTCCTGATCGCCCTGATCGCTGTCGCCGTTTCCCTGACTGGCAGGGGCTGGAACATCACCGCGCATGCGGCGCGGTCTGCTCCATGCGATGGCATAGCTGCCATCATCGCGGCGGAAACAGGCGATATAGAGCGGTTTTGCCATTGACGGGTCGTCAATCGAACCTTGCAAGAATGCCTCGCCGGTTTCGCGTCCCGTCTGTTCCCATAGTGCGCCAACCTTCACCCAAGCCCCTGCTGCGCTGCGCGCGTGGATTTCATAGAAAGGGGCGTTGTCGTTGGTGCTGTTGACCTCGCGCAAGGCAAGGGTCATGGTCACGGCCAGTGTATCGATCTTGCCGATATAGAAGCCATTGGCGTTTTTTGTCAGTTCTCCGATATTACTCATTTTCAGTTCCTTAGTTTTTGGCTTGGGATGTTTAGCTGTCCCTCGCCGGTTGATTGTCAAAGCGGCCTCTCCGCCTGACAAATACCCTTATAATAGATACCGTGATATTAGCCTATCTCATTGTTTTCTTGACACTTTTCCGATCATAACTGGTGAACCTGAGCCAGCCCGTCGCGTCAGCGACAATAAGAAACACAGGGGCGCGCGAAGCGTCCCCTTCCCACCTGGTTGGCCGCGCACACAGATATCGCCGGTGTTCGATCACACCCGGAGCCACCTTCGCCAGTGGCCGCAAGACGCCCTTCGGGCTCTTGAAGGTCAACAGGCACGGGAGGGCTAGCGAAGTTTGTCAGATGGGGGTCGGCGCTTCTCGCCAGAGAAGCAAAAGCCGGCGACCCCCATCTGGCTAACGCAGCTTGCCCGACGCAACTCGTTGACCTTTGAAACCGCAAGGGCAATGCAGGGACATCTGGTGAATGTGGCAGAGGGGGTTATCGAACATCGGTGCGCGTCCGGCGCAATGCCCGCGCCCTAGCGGGCATTGCTCTTCTCTTCCCTCCCCCTTCCCTTCGCGTCAGGGATGGAAGCCCGCAGGGACGAGACCTTAAGGGCTCGTTCGGAGCGCAGCGCAGACGACAGCCCGCCCCGGCCTTGCGCCGGGAGACGCCCGCAGCCACGAGAATTTGAAGCGTTCATGTCCACGCCCTCCGTTCTCTGGCGCAGCCATGGCGCGCAGATGATCTTGGTGATGACGTGTCAAGTAGCCGGGACCGGGTCAGCGCTATGGAAAAGACATGGATTTGAGCGCAACCCCGCTGATAGTGGTGATGATGTCGCGCTGAAGGATACCGGCATCGCAAGTCTCTGGACAGAAACCGGGATACCAGCTTTGACACCGACCCTGGGGCAAGGCGCATCGCGCCGCGCTGCCAGCAGGCGAGTCCGGCTCGTCAACAAAGGTGGCACCGGAATGCGAGGATATGGAGAAAATGAAGCAGCATATGGAAACAATGCATGAAATGATGGAAAGCCAAGGTGGAAATGGAGCCAGTCTGCGGGGCGACACGTTGATCGCGAAGAAACTCTATGGCAGCCGGGAGACGCGCGCGATGCCAAGCATTCAGTGACCGAAGATTTTTCGCAACAATGAGGATTTCTATCGTGCTGAACTAAGGACGGTAGTCCAGTAATATGTTGATATTGTGTTATAAATATCTACATTATTTGCCTATGAGGGTACTGTGTAGAAAATTGGGATTTTGCACATATTGTTGTAGTTTAAACATGCCTTGCGATGTGCCAGCGAAGGTGGTTTTTCGCCCATCAAGTCGTTGACTGTCAAGAGGCTCATCTTCTCAGCCCTTCCCCATTGTGTTCACGATAGGACCGAAGCTCGATGCTATTCAACAAGCCCCGCTGGTTTGCTTTTCCTAGCAGCGCATAGTTGGACACAGCGAGCTATTTGCATGGAATATCATTTTGAGGGTTGTGGCCTGATTTCTTACTGCTAATGAATTGCAATACCAATCAGGAATCCAGTCTATGCAATCTCTCGCCTTTCGTACCACAGCATTGTGGACCACGTTATTTGCCTTAACATTTGCCGCGCCATTGCACGCCCAAGAAAATCCGGAGGCTGAAGACAGTTCGAACACGCTGCGTACAACGAAAGACGGCAATACCATTGTCGTTACCGCCAAAGCATATGTGTCTGACTCAAGCCTATCGGCCAATAAGACCGATATACCCCTTATTCAATCCCCGCAGTCTGTTTCCGTTATATCCCGTGATCAGATTGATCTGCTCAACTTTATCGATGTGCAGCAAGCGGTTCGTTATTCAGCGGGCGTAACCGGCGAAAATTATGGCCCGGATTTGCGCTATGACTTTCTCACTGTGCGCGGCTTCATTCCCAAGCAATATATCGATGGCTTGGTAGCTCCTTCCACGACAACAATCGCATCGACCGGCGTTGACCTCTATGCTTTTGATTCCGTGGAAATCTTGAAAGGACCAGCTTCAACCTTGTACGGAAGCACGCCGCCGGGAGGCATTTACAATCAGACCTCGCGCCGCGCGAATGATGAATTTGACGGAGAAATTCGCGGCAAAGTCGGTACGGATGATTATTACGAGCTGGCTGGCACCCTGACCGGACCAATTGTTGACGGTATATCGGCGCGCTTGACTGGTCTTTACCTGAACCGTGGTTCCGAAAGGGATTTCGTAGATGCAGAGCGCATCATGGTTGCGCCGACTTTCTCATTTGATATCGGGCCTGATACTGCGCTGACCGTGAATGGCTATTATCAGAAAGACATAATTGACGGCGAAATGAACGGTTTTTTACCAGTTGCAGGAACGTTGCGACCCAATCCCAACGGCGAGTTGCCACGCAGCGTGAATCTGGGTGATCCGAGCAATCGCTTTGAGCGGGAACAATATGCCATCGGCGCATCTTTTCGGCATGATTTCTCGTCCAATGTGTCGTTGCTCTCATCCATTCGCTACAACGATTATGACGAAAAAACACCGCAAAATATATACGGCGGCGGCGGTTTCACCAATCCCACCGACCCTAGCCAGCCGGATTATTTTCGTACCATAGGCCGGTTCAACTTTACCTATACCGAAGAAGTGGAAGCTCTTTCTTCCGATACGCGCATCGACGCCGAGTTTGAAACTGGCGCGCTGACCCATAAATTTATTGCGGGCGTTGATTATCGCCGCGTAGTGAATGTAGCTGACTTTGGCTTCTTTTTTGACCCGCAGCCTATTGATGCGTTTGATCCGGTTTTCACGCCAATCATAACACCAGCAGTTCTATATCCGACTTCATTTAATAACCAGCGCCTGCGCCAAACCGGTATTTATGCGCAAGACCAGATTGGACTGGGTAATTTGTTCCTAACATTGGGCGCGCGGCAGGATTGGGTGAATATTGCAAACCGCACCACTAACACTGATACCGATCAAAAAGCGTTCACTTGGCGCGCCGGTCTGAACTACGTCACGCAAAGCGGTCTTGCTCCATATGTTAGCTACGCTCGCTCCTTTGAACCGGTTCTGGGTATTGATGCGGTGACCAATGAACCATTCAAGGAAAGTAGCGGAAAGCAGTTTGAGGGCGGTATCAAATATGATGGCCGGACTTTAGGCGGTAATGTCGATATTTTTGCGACCGCTGCGCTGTTTCATATTCGCCAGACAAACGTGGTTGCCACCGCTCCGTCCACAACACCCGTATTTGGAACGCAATCCGGCGAAGTTGAGTCGACCGGTATCGAAATGGAACTTGCCGCAAGAATTAGCAATCAGGTCGCCTTTAACGGCTCTTACAGCTTTACAGATAGCAAGATCACGAAAAACGCTAGCAATCCATTGGAGGTTGGTGAACCTTTACCTGTCACGCCGCGACATCGCTTGGCCTTGTTCGGTAACTATACGGTGCAACAGGGTATGCTGGGCGGTCTGGGTCTAGGCATGGGAGTCCGTTACAGCAGCAAAAGTGCGGGCAGCTTGCCGGGGCCATTTAATCCTCTGGTTTATAATGCAGATGCTTCACTGCTCTTCGATGCTATCGTCAGTTATGATACCCCCAAATGGAGGTTTGCCATCAATGGTTCCAATATTTTTGATCAGCGTTATGTCGGTCGCTGTGCCAGCGCCACGGGCTGTAACTTTGGCGCTGGGCGGCAGGTTATCGGCACGGCCACATATAAATTTTAGAGGATAGCGTTCAGATTGAGGCCGCTTTAGGCAATAGAGCATGAAGACCAATCACCTTCGCGGATGGATTTTTGTTCATAAATGGAGCAGTCTTGTCTCCACGCTGTTTCTGTTCATGCTGTGCGCAACTGGGTTGCCGCTGATTTTTCACGAGGAAATTGACGCGGTATTTTCTGAGAACGAGCAAACAGTGGTTTCGCCAATTGAAGCTGGTAACGAAGGCGCGCTGCTCAGTTTGGATGCTGTTCTGAAAACAGCGCTGGCCGAGCGACCTGACGAACTGCCGCTCTATATGAGCTTCGATATTGACCAGCCTGTTGCCAATGTCACGACCGGAAAAACCGCATCTTCCTCTGATAGCGAAATGAGTTTTTTTCCTATCGACAGACGCAATGGAGATGTGATTGCCCCGGAGGTAGCCGAAGAACAGGGCGTCATGGATTTCATCCTGCGTTTGCATGTTGATCTGCTTATCGGATTGCCGGGAATGTTGTTTCTTGGCCTTATGGGCTTTCTTTTTGTTGTAGCGACAATTTCCGGCATCTTTCTTTATGCTCCGTTCATGGCTCGACTACGATTTGGACAAATCAGGCGCGAGCGCAGCGCAAGAGCAAGATGGACCGATTATCACAACCTGATTGGCATCGTGACATTGGCATGGGCGTTGGTTGTGGGAATAACGGGCGTCATAAATACGCTCGCTGATCCCCTGACTGAAATTTGGCAAGCAAGCGAACTCAATACCGGCGGAGCAGCAAATAGCGGTGCAGCGTATGTCGGAAAGCTGTCGTCCATCGATAAAGCATTGGCGACAGCGCGGCAGGCATCGCCCGGCAAGACCATCCAGTTCATTGCCTTTCCCGGCGTTGCCTATAGCAATGACAGAGACATGGCGGTGTTCTTGCAAGGTGAAACGGAATTAACAAAAAATCTGCTCACAGTTGTTCTGATCAATGCCGCTTCGGGTAAGCTGGAGGCTGTTCAGGACATGCCGTGGTATATGAAGGCATTGCTCTATTCCCAGCCACTCCATTTTGGTGACTATGGCGGTTTGCCTATGAAGATTATCTGGGCGATTTTTGATCTGACGTTGATATTTCTACTGGGTTCAGGGCTATATCTTTGGAAACGGAAATGGACAAAGCACGCCGTCGATTTGGCTGAAACGGATTAGCGATGGCACAAAGACGGGCAAGAACTTCGAAAAGGCAAGTCTGGACGATACCCGTTGCCCTGGCTATCACAACATTTTTGGGCCTGTTCTTGGCACTTACCGGTGATGGCTGGATTGATCGGATTGCGTGTATTGGATTGGCAACTCCAATATTTCTGACCGCAAGCGCAATCGGAAAATGGCGCTCTTAGCAAAAGAAGCTATCGTCCACGACCCGGCCCCGTCACGTTCCATACTTGGCTCTTGGGCCTTGAATCGCCTGTCCATCTCATCCTTCAATATCTCCAGCATCCGTGAGTGACAAAGACGCTGCGCGTTCGTTGCATCTTCTGCAATGACCTCCCGCTGCCTGAGATGCCTTCGATGTCGGCAACGCTCAGGGATGCTGAACAACTAACCGGCTGATGCCGGTCATCTAATCGAGGGTCACAATGTAAGTCCTTCATTTTAATTGCACACCATAAGTGTGTTAGCCGATTATGAATGTGGATGCCAGGAAGCCGGGTCATCTTCACAGCCAGCATAAGCTGCTGCACCGATGCCTGGGTTAAAAATTCTCCAGATTTCAACATGGCATGCATAGTGACGGCCACTTGCGAGCCAAGGCAGTGGCGGCACGCTTAAAGCCGACCCGTCTTTTGAGCTGGAGGCCCCATGTTCGCAAGCCACTTTGGGCGAAACTCGGGTTAGGGTGACCATTGCGGCCTCGTGGAGCAAACAGCGCAGATGCATGTAGCTGCACCTTGAGATATGGCCATCATAATCCACCTCACCGGATTGGAAGCGACGCGGTACAAGACCAAGCCAAGCTGCTACCGATTGAGACTTTCGAAAATTATCTTGATCTTCAATAGCAGCCATGAAGGCATTCGCCGTAATTGTTCTGACGCGCATTGGCGTCGAGCTTTCGGCTGAGTTTAGCTGTTCGCTCACACAGGCTGCGCCATGCCGCGAGCACAGGTAAAATGATTGTTGCCAATTCGTCCTGATCGTCCAGCAGATGACTGACATTCTGATCCAACACATTGCCTTGGCGGGCTGGGACAGTAAGGCTGAATGTCTTCATTGTCCCACAAATCTGATTGGACAACTCAGCCGTCACCCGTACCAGTCGAGTGCGTAGACTCGAACTCTTGCTCTATTTTACGCGATGAGCGCCCTTTCGCTTTGAGCACAAAGTCGCTAACCGCAATGTGATGAGGGATCTCGACAAGCATCCCTATGCAGCACTTTGAAACGATATTTTGGCGCCCAGATAATGTGATAGCGATGATGAAAAGCCGAGTGAGACCCGTTTGGATATGGCATAAGCACTATCTTCCAGAAAATGACTTCGCCTGCGAGCTGCTCATTCTCTGGAAGATAGTGCTGTGCACACAATAACGGCTGAAGCCTTCTACCAGCTACACGATGGTGGGTTTACTCCAAAGGTGAGACACTAAATCAAGAGGGAGATGATCGAATGACCAAGGAGGACGAATACGAAGTTGGGCCCAAGCTACGGATTTTTCAGTGCATGAGAAAGAAAGAGCAGGTCACCGAGACGTGCGCGTCTGTGAGCGATACCCTTGGAAAGCTGAGTCAACTCGGCATCAAGCGAAGGATCATGATTTCACGGGACCATGAGGGGATCAAAAATCTGGTCGCAGCTGAGTGCCGCATCAACAAAATGCGTGGCGATCTCCTGTCCGAAGACAAGGCTGAAGCCATCAAGACCCTGCGACGTGGGACCAAGATGGTGATGGTCGGTGACGGAGTGAAGAACGCATCTATTATGGCAGATATTATGGCAGACGCCGATGTCGATGGCCTGGCGTACTTCAGTTCGCGTCTCATTCGGGTAGATACGCGAGATCCATCATCCGCCAGAATGAATTCGTCAGCCTCGGGATTAGCCCCGCATTCGCGGTGTTTAATGCGCTGCGCATGCTCGCCGATCGCGACAAGCGGCCGAATCTAGCATGATACGCGATGGTGGCTTACGCCTAGAACAAGTTGGGCAATCCGGCACATTTCTTAATCAGATGGGGTCTGAACTAACCGCATTGAAACCGCAGCTTGAATCAATTGGCTTGACCTGGGAACGGGTCATCGAAGCCCTGATCGTGATATCCGTCGCATTCCTGATCCGCTTCATGCTGCGAAAGCTTGTAGTTCACTATTTCGAGCGCGCTGGCTCCGGCGAGAGGATGATCATACTCAATCGCCGTACGCAAAGGGTTCTCTCTCTGAGTATCTGGTTCTTGGCCTCTATCATTCTTCTGGGCCTGTGGGGCGTAAGCTTTTCTTGGCTCTGGGCCACAACGATAGGGGCTCTGGGTGTTGCCGGCGTGACGTTCCTCGCAACATGGGCAATACCCAGCAATGTAACCGCAGGATGGCTGCTGGCTCCCAACCGGATGTTTAAAGTTGGAGAAACCATAGAAATATTACCCGAAGAAATTTCCGGTCGGGTGGTCGATCAAACACTGTTTTTTATCGTGGTATTCGAAAATGACGGATCGATAACCCATATTCCCAACAACTTCATCTTTCAGCGTATTATTCGTTGCAAAGCTGAGCATGGGAGGCCTACCTACGACAACATACTCGCTGCTACTGGCACGCCGGCGAAGGCAGACGCGAACTCCGAACGCGGGCCAGCGCAAAAAACTTCACCGGAACCTGAATGAACAACAAGACTTGCGGGAAACTTCAGACACCTCGTGAAACTTGTGCCGACGTAGCAATATGATCAGCGCCGAATGACCGAAATCCGCTCTTTGAGCGGAATAAACCCGTAATAAACCCGTTTGGCTGCGCCAAATACTACCTCTAGCGGCTCGAGTTTTCCACCGATATCGAACGTTTTTGCCTCGTGTACAGCGTCTTGGACGTGCTAACTCCTTACATTGTCCTTGAACTATCGGTGTCCAAAATTTAAGTACGTTATTAGTCATCTCTTTCTAAGGCAATGCTTGGCTCAGTATAGGTGCTGGTGCGAATGCATAAAGCCTTCACCGTTCCGTACCCCGCAAAGGAAAAATATGCCCGACGATCACAAACCGGACGACGGGTACAACCACGCGCACGGTGGTTTGTTGAACCGGCTTTTGGGCGGCCGCGCCGAGGTCATCTTTGCCGCTCTTTGTGGCGTTACCTTGCTGTTTGGGTGGCTGGGGCCGAAATACGGCATGATGTCCGAACAATTCGGACTTGGTCTGCTGCTGGCGGCTTACTTCTTCGGGGGATACTTCACCCTGCGTGAGGCGGTTGAAAAAATTTTCAAGGGGCAGTTCCAGATTGATTTTCTGATGCTGGTGGCCGCCACCGGTGCAGCCATTCTGGGGGAATGGGCCGAAGGGGCCTTCCTGCTGTTTCTGTTCAGCGTTGGCCATACCCTTGAAAATTACGCCATGGGCAGAGCCAGAAATGCCGTCGCGGCCTTGGCTGATCTCACACCGGACGAGGCTTTGGTCCGTAGAGGTGACAAAACCGAAACGGTATTGATCGAAAATCTGCTGGTGGGGGACATCGTCGTTGTCCGTTCCAATGAACGGCTTCCCGCGGATGGCTTCGTTGTCAAAGGATCAAGTGCCGTGAACCAGGCCCCAATCACGGGCGAGAGTGCGCCGGTAGATAAAATGCCTGTCGATGATCCCCAATATGCCGCAAGGAATCTGGATACGCTCACTGCGGAAGCACGCGTCTTCGCCGGTTCAATAAACGGCAGCGGTAGCCTTGATGTTCAGGTCTCGAAACTCTCGAGAGAATCGACCTTGGCGCGGGTAGTGACAATGGTGGCCGAAGCGCAGACCCGCCAGTCACCGACACAGAGCTTTACCAAAAAGTTCGAAAAGATATTTGTGCCATTCGTCATTGTGCTGGCCGTCGTGACCAGCTTTTCGTTCCTGATTTTCGACGAAACAGCCGCTGTAAGCTTTTACCGTGCAATGGCTGTTCTGGTCGCGGCCAGTCCCTGCGCTTTGGCGATTGCGACACCCAGCGCGGTGCTGTCGGGGGTCGCCCGTGCGGCGCGGGGCGGGGTGTTGATAAAGGGCGGTGCACCGCTGGAAGCTATGGGTCATCTGGACGCGATCGCATTTGACAAAACCGGCACCCTGACTATCGGAGAGCCACATCTCGTGGAAATCGCGCCCTACGGCGATGTGTCAGAGACTGAACTGCTGCAGGTCAGCGCCGCCGTCGAAATGCTGAGCGATCACCCGCTTGCACAGGCCGTTGTCAGGGATGTCAAAGACCGCCTTGGCGATTTGCCGTCCGAAGCCTCCGATTTTGTCAATATTATTGGCAAAGGCGTATCGGCAAAGGTTGGCGACAAGAAGGTTCACATCGGCAAGACCGCCCTGTTCGACGATGTCGGAGGATTGCCTTTGCCTGTTGATCTGCGCGCATCGGTGGGGGCGATGTCACAAAATGGTCGCACGACCATGATCGTCAGAAGCGGTGACATATATCTTGGCGCAATCGGTCTGATGGATACACCGCGCGAGGACGCGAACTCGGTCATCGCCGCGCTGCGTGATCTAGGGCTGAAGCGGATGATGATGATCTCCGGCGATAACCAGAATGTCGCCGATACCATCGCCAAAGCGGTCGGCCTCGACACTGCGTTCGGCGATTTGATGCCCGAAGACAAGGTGACAAAGATTGCCGCTCTCAAGGCGGACGGTGGCGTGGCGATGGTTGGCGACGGCGTGAACGACGCCCCGGCGATGGCCAATGCCACAGTTGGTATTGCCATGGGGGCCGCAGGATCCGATGTCGCGCTGGAGACTGCGGACATCGCGCTGATGGCGGATGATTTACAGACCCTGCCATTTGCCGTGGGGCTCAGCCGTCAGACCAGTCGCGTTATCCGCCTCAATCTTTGGTTTAGCCTTGGCGTAGTTGCCTTCCTGATTCCGGCGACCTTGTTGGGCCTGGGGATTGGACCGGCTGTCCTGATACACGAGGGATCAACACTGGTCGTTGTTGCCAATGCGTTGCGATTGCTGGCCTTCAAGGATAATCGCGTCAAACCGGCATAGCATGCGCGGTCACAGACGCAGTGGAGGCGTCAGTCCGCTGTCTTCGAGCTCCCAATTGGCCAGCCATGTGTCCAACCGCCGTTCCAGCACAAGGTAGTTCCGTTGCGCGACATAACATCCGTGCTGACCTGGTAGCGGCCGAATGCGAATTGGATTCTGCGAAAGTGGCGCTTCGCCCAATTGTGCAAGACTGCCGAGAAATCTGGCCCAGGCACGAGGTGGCGCCCGATGCGCGATGCCAGACGCCACAAGCTGGTCGATCCGAAGTCCCTCTCCGAGCTCCATCACGGCCCGCGTCGCCAGATGAATTTCTCCAGAAACTACCGTGATATTCTGCTCAACGGCGCGCGCCATGTCCCGTACGAGGCGTAACATTCGCACCCACTCCACACGATGGCCACGGCTCTGCCACTGATCGCGCAGATCGTCTTCGTATTTTTGCATACGCGGGATTACGACCATCAGCGCCTCAAGAATGGACAGGCGCGGTCCAAGCAGCGGCACGCTAGACATCAAGAGCGTTCGGCCCGTTTCCCTTTTTGCAGCCTCGGACTCCATCATCGACCATCCACCGATCCCCATGACACCTTTTCGTGTTCGCTCCCGATCTCAGGTCCGGTGCCAGAATGCGCAGCCCCGGCCCACGGACAACCCAGCCGAGATGATGCCCTGCGGGGTCGTTAAACCGCGCGGGAAGATCCCCTTGAACCGCCGCCTGCTGGAAAATCAAAAAGTTCTCCCGCGCGGTGTTAAAAAGTGTCTGGCCGACAGCCGAATGGGTCTGCCATCGCCTGAGCGAGCCCCAGCCGTCGCAAATATCGTGATCATCCCACTGCATCAGCGACGGCACACGTGCGGCAATCCATGCGAATTCAGGTGCAGAGTAAAGCTCTGCGTAGCGATCAAAAAACTTCTGGTGCAGATGGTGGTGCAGATTGGCTTGGTCAGCTTGGGAGGGATTTTCGGGAACATGCGATGGCCAGTCTTCGCTCAGAGGATGGCCCTGCGTGACTTCATCGGCATAGACCTGATCGCCCCCATGCAGCAGCAGTGCGAAAGGTTCCTCCTGGTGCGCCTTACACAGCCGCGCCACATCGCGTTGCGCTCCGACCCTTCACGCTCCAGGTCGCCAATCTCTTCACCGTTGCACGACACAAATGCGATCCGCAGATCGCCGCGCAAATCGCCCGCCACGGGGTAGATTTCGCCATTCCAGCGATACTCCGATGGCCGGTCACTCGGCAGGTTGAACCGCACGCGCCAGACCGTCGCGCTGTCGAACTGCGCCAATATTTCGGGAGCATGCATCGCCTCCGACGTCTTGACGT